>JAPOOH010000583.1 GCA_026713505.1 Chloroflexota bacterium
GTCGTCGATGTCTAGGCACGCCTCTTCCTCCTTGCACCTGCTCCACCGAAACCGACTGGAGTCTTTGCTTCAGTTTCAAGCCATAATAAAGGATAAGTAAGTGCATCGAAGCCATGATCAGAGCCAACAATCTTATCGTTATCGTCGGCGTATAATGACTTCAGTTCATCAGGTGTAGATAAAGGAAGTTTATCTCGAGCAAGTATAGGATCAAGGTTACAACGCATGCTACGATTGAATACAATACCGTTCGTTTCTCCATTGAGTGTCCTTTCAAGCAAGTTCTGTAATAGATGAACCCGATTCATTACGGAGGTAGACGACTTCTTCGTCATTATAGTCGGTATCTGGCAATGCTTCTTGAGTAGCATCTGTTCGTTTTCATCGTTGTCAATGACTGTTTGGGCTACTCGTTCGTCCGTATGTTCGTTAATAGCATTACCTAACTGAATGGTATCGTATTTGCTGTGTCGGAATTCTCTGTGAACATAGACTTGCTTTGTTCGTCTGTGGATGCCGAACCAGACGCAGACTGATGGGGATTTAATCCCGAAGTCCACACCGCGATACCAGATGTAAGGCGATAAGTCTTTCGGTTCGTCCACAAAATGAAGTTGAGGGTCGAGTTTGAACAACTTACCTGCAATATCAGCCCAAAGGCCTTTAAAGTATAGATCATGACTAATGCCCTCCAGACTTGTGTCCAGATTACCGATGACTGTTCCGCCTACTTGAGTTTGATCACCCCGCCTGTCATAATAGAGTGGGTTGTCTTCAAAGCCAAAGTTTATCAGTTCTAATTTACCTGCTTCGGCCATCTTCAGGATCCAGTGTTCGGAGTCAGGCGCTGGGTTGCAGTCGGCATACAGTCGACCGTATTGATTACCGTCTGCGTCTTTAAGTCCGCCCAAGTCTCCGGCACATCGAGTCAACATCTTCATAAAGGTCTGTTCGTCTATCGTCTCTAGCTGGCTTGCATAGATAACATCATAAGCCGTCCCTAGCAGTCGGTCATCGCGATTGAGCCCGCCCAGAACCATTTCGCCTTCGTTTATTCCCAGGCTGGTAAAGTTGCGAGCCCCACCCCGACCTATTGCACTGATAGGACTGATAGGATCTTCAAGATGATACTTAGATAAATAGGTGAGATCCTTTCGTATAGTTTCTTTTAAGTCAACTGCGTCTGATCTAACGACTAACGAACGCATGCCTGGATTATCGAAGTGGAGGGAGACAAGGTCTTCCAATCCCAACATCGTCTTCCCACATCTGGTCGGTCCAGCCATTACTAATGGGAGACACTTCGACCGTCGGCTTTTCACTTTGATAGAGTTGTCGGAAGTAAAGGGAAGTAGTTCGGGATTACGCCAGCCATCATAGCCGACAGTTGATGTTTCGATGTTCGGTGTTTCGGTGCGTGGGATCTTCTTCCAGTCCAACCCCAACTTTGCCTTGAACCCTGGTGCCACTTCATTACTACGAAAGCCATTTTCAATAGCCATGTCGGCAAGTGTATCAAGATTCTCGACCATGTCTTCAGGAACGAAGAAGTCGGTGATGTCGCAGTTGTAGGCATTGGCCAGTTTATGTAAGGTCTTCATTTCGGGATTATACTTACCGGCTTCCAAGTTATGGATATGTGGTTGCGTGGTGCCGGCCTTCCGAGCCGCCTGTAGTTGCGTCCACCCAGCCATTAGCCGATATGCCCGAAGTCTGTATTTATTTGGTTTAAGATGTTCCATAAGATTGATCTATTATATTGAGTCTATATTTGAATTGCTTCAAGGGTAGACAGCTGGCTCGCGGAAGTCGACCATCTACCCCATCAGCTTTAGGAGGCACACCGGATGAAGCAAGTTATCCGATGCGTTAATCAAAGTCAGGAACACTTCGATTAAATAGTGCGAGTCTCCGCCTCTGACTCACGATAGTTTTATCTGTTATCATTAATTATAACACCTTCCGTTATACAAAGTCAACAAAAAAGGGGTGACCGTTATGGCCACCCCGCTACGACTGCGTTAAACAGTAATATTATTTCCGATCCTTTTTGTGAATTCTATCTATGATCTCCAGACATGTCTTTTTCGGACCTGTGTATAGCGTCCGAAGAAAACCGAACGGAGTCAATCCCCTGATACAAGGCTTCGTTTCCTCATCTTCGTAAAAATAGATATCAGAGTAATGATTAGTGTTGACGATTCTATCGCCAATTCTAATTGTAGCCATTATTTTTCCTCCGTTATATGAGTTCGTTTGACTACATCTATCGGCTCATTACAACCTTCTTGTTGAATAGCAATACGCTCGTCTACCTCGTGTTGACGCTGTTTAATACTGTCGGAAGCAGCGTTTGCTTTCAGTTGATTTGCCGACACACCTTTTCGTCGGGCGGCTTGTTCATTCTTGAGTAAAGACATTGTATTCCTCCTAGGAAATTCGAAGAGTATTAATAAAAAAGAGAATTTCTCTTGCTTATTGAATAACTTCTTGTATTTTATACTATGGCTTAAGTGTAAAATATTGTTACATTTTTACAAACCGTGATGGCCTTAGTGATACTGCGGGTTTATAGTGTAATTTTTAGTGTTTACAAATCATTTATTTTCCTTACATTTAAAGTAAATGAATGTAAAAGTGTTAATTTACACTGTCAACCCCCGCTACCACTAGCGCCAACACGGTTTCGTAAAATGTAACAACATTTTAACACTATACCCCGCTATAAACTAACACCACTATCAGCAATGTTAAGAAAGTTCTGATATGATTCAGAACAACCATAAAGTCCACGCTTGATTTTGAATAAAACACCTTTTGTCACAAGTCGGTCAAGTATTACTCGGGCATTACTGCCGCTGAACTCTTTATCAATTTCACTTGTCCGTAATTGTGTATCAGGTTTATCAAACATCTTTAACACTTCATCTTCTTGATCCGTAAATGGCTTATCAAATTCCATATCAGACTCTTCATTTTCTTGTATACTCCAAATACCGCCATTGAGTAGAGCCATCGGATATTCAGCCTGAATAATTTCTCTACCTGATATGTGGAGCATTACTTGATCTTCTTTCTTACTAAATAATAAAAGATTATCACAGCCTGCTTGCATACCTGTCGACCCTTGTATCTGATTGAACGGATTTTCGGGGTCGATTTGTTTCCGGGTGTGTGTGACCAATACAATAGCAACTTTTTTCCTTTGTGCCAACTGTCTGATTGGGACTAATGCTTCATAATCTGTATCATATGAAGTTTTACCTCTGTTATCAAGCACATCGGGTCTTGCATGGATCCAAGTATCAATAAACACTACATCGGCTTCTTTTTCGTCTATCAACTTTTCAAGTATTCTGATACCTGCAGTATCAAGTTTCAGCCTATTAGTGTCATCAATAACATGAATATTATCGGGAGGAAGTCCTCCGTCAAGTATTAAATGAGCCCTTCTTTTTAACGACCGTAATGAATCATCAAATGCCATGAATATAACATTTGATTTCTTTTCTATATCAATAGCGTTTAATGCTTTCCCTTGCATAGCAATAGCAAACGCCAAATTCCAACAAAAGAATGATTTACCGATCTTCGAAGGTCCTGCAAGTATAGTAAGGCCATCAACAATAACATCTGGAACATAATGAGTAAGTTCTTCGAACTCTTTAGTAGCCAGATCTTGCATCGTTATCTGTGATAGACCTTCTTTGCTGTCGCCTAACATTGAATCTGCATTATCAATCATACTTGATATTACACTATTGATAGGCGTTTCAAGGTTTCTAGCACCTGTAGATAACAGACTGCAATTTGCAACGACTTGCCTTCTCATAGACATTTCCGCCACAATCTTTGCGTAATAGATTGTATTTTCTGTTTCGACAATCACTGTCTGCAATTCATATAGATGTGGCGAACCTCCTGCTCTTCGTAGGCCGCCCGACTTTTTTAGGTGGTCGGCAACTAAGACGGCATCACATGCGCCGAGTTGATCATAAACTTCTAGGATGCCTCGATAGATTAATTGATTATCAACCGTGCCGAAGTCTTCTGGTGCAAGTAATATACGAACATCAGAAATTTTACTAGCGTCGACAAGTAAACAACCAATGACTAATTTCTCTTCTTCGGGTGAATATAAATTATCTTGGGACTGCATAATTTTTCCTTTTTAATTAGAATAGTATAACCTCTCCAAGAGTCCCCTTTATAGTAGACGAACAATACACTTGTGCATTCTCTTTTATATTCAGTAGGGGAGACGAGCCTACTATACCCGCCTCCACAATATAAAGGAGTCTTCTGGATCCTAAATAAAAAGGAAATAGAAGGGCACTTAAAGAAAAAATAAATTTAACTTAAAGTGTATGTTATATTATACACTCTACAAACGAAAAAGTCAAGTTTAATTCATTATTATTTAAGACCCCTTTCCATCATCATTTTATTGATTTTATGGAAAATCTTGCTAGGGGAGATGTTATATTCAGTGCAGAAAGAAAAAAGGTGGAAAGAAGTAATTGCTCTAGTGCTTGATCCGAATAATTTCTCTGGGTGTTCAATGTTCCAGATCTTACATAATTCTTTTTCTGTAATACCTTTTTCTTTGATAATGCCTTTCAGAATTAACTTGACTTGCTTCGTCCAAAAATACTCTTGACTTGATGTGCCATTGCTACCTGCCATATTAATATCCTCCTTAAAAGTGTGCGGTGTGTATACCCCCTCTCGTAGTTTTAAACTGCGTGTCGCACGTTCTCGCAAGGTTATTCTTTAGGTTTACAGACTGCTACTTGTATTTCGTTATCCCCAACATATAATACTGATTGAACAGTCCAATATTCATTTGGTAATAACAAAGGTATAGTGTCATTATCACCTCTGTGTAAGAAGATAATATCGCCTTCTTCTAGATTACTCAACGGGTATTTGAGCAGAATCTTAACAGTATCGGCAATATCAGCTACATTGACTGATTCTAATGTAGGCGTAAACCTGACTTGATCAATTGATATTGTATTCCGTAAACCCTTTATATTGACAATTTTTACACTGAAAGGAATATTACTATCCACTACATCGAAGACTTCTTGGAATTCTTCGAAGTGTGTATATTGTGCTTCTCCCAGAACGGACGGTAAAACAACACCTGTTCCAGGATCAGGTGTAGTTGGAATGCCTGGCACAAACGGGACTTCAGGATCAGTTTCAGGTGTTTGAGGCACATTCGGAACAGTAATTGGATTTGGTATTTCAGGAGGAGGATTCGGAATCTCGATAGGATTTCCTTCATCGGGATCAGGTATTTCAGGAGTGACTCTTTTCTTTGTCCGAATTAATCTAGCCACTAAATTATTTTCATCGAATGTTTTTTCAGGTATTCTTGATTCTAAACCTGGAATAATTTCAAGAACATTTCCATCTGTTTGAGGGACTTCTTTTGTTGCGTTAGCTATACCTCCAAAACCTAGTTGGCTAAAATAAACAATAAAGAATTTTTTGCCAAAGAGTCCGTTCCCAGTATCTGTTTCAGGATAATACCCTTGAAAACCTCTTTTCAATACACCAACGCTAAACGGACCGAAAGAACCTGAACGCGATTGAGAACTTATTTCCGCTCCGACTCTGACATACGCTGTGTAAACTACATCATTATCTGAACCTATAGGTGTCCAATAAGTTTTTGATGTTTCGCCGATTCTTGGTGGGGCCTTTCTCCGTAGTCCGTTATCAATTTCTGGCCATTGTCTGAAGATAGAAAAAAATCGGTATTTGGGGAATTTGCCAGGTTTCGTTAAATAATGAATTTTATTATTATTTTCATCATAAACCCATACATAGCCTCTTGTATAACCTGCAGACCTGACATTACCGCCTGACATTGCTCCTGAAATTATTTTATTAAAATCTATAATAATGGGATCAACAGGTGTTCTTATATGAAAGGCCGACCAATGGGCATCGTAATCTGGATACAAGGTTCCAATTTCGATAAAATTAGTTAAAGGACTTGGCCCATCAGGATCTTGATATGCTGAAAGAAACGGTGGGTTTCCGACAACATGATGCAATAGATCAGGGCGAGTCCGAACCGGACGGATTGTATGGATAGTTTGAAGAGTCATAGATTCATGAAACGCTACACTTTCTATCCCTCTCGGAAGTGGAAGGTCCGGATCTCTGCGTGTTGCAGCATCGTGTCCGTCTTCTGTATAAGAATATTCACCATACACGGTCCCGTAAATCATATACAAGAAGTTATTTATATCATCAAAGTATGCAGTAAATTTTAATCTATCTATAGTTTTATCAAGACCTTCGACTTTATCCGGAATACTTAATTCAAAATTTTCTGATTGATATGTTGCTTGTGCTACATCAAAGCCAGTCCTTCTAACTGATCCATCGCTTAGATTGTATACAATAACTGCTACATCCGGTGGCAAAGTTTGAAAAAGCATTAAATGATTATCCGAAGCACATATACCAATATATGATATATGTGAATCAGGAGCGTAATAAGGGATTTTAATATACGGTAATTGAGTTTTGACTCCATGTAAATCCCACTCAACTGCTTTTATTACTTGATTAGTTTCATCAATTTCTATAGCATAAACATTACTGTCATTTGATGTAATAAAAGTTTTAGAAATTACTTCAGGACGATTTTCATCTCTTGTTTTATAGAAATTAAATCCACTATCAGGTCTTATATCTATCGAGTATGCCAGATTTGCATTGAGTATAGGATTATCTTCTGTTGTTGGATGAGTTGGAGGTGGAACAATTTCTTCTTCAAAGGGGTCTGAATGTTGAATAAAAAACATTCTAGAGCCGTCCCAGACCATTATGCTTCTGCCATAATCATAACCGTGTTTGAATAAAATGTTTTCATTAGTAGGTGGCAAATCATACCAGCTGATTGATTGTATACGCAAAGTGGTTCCAAAAATACTTCCAGATGCAACTCTATTCAGATATACATTTTTCTGTTCAGAAAAAGGACTTTCTAGAACAACATTGCCAAGTAATGTATTATAAGCCACTAAAAGACCTGAAACACCGTATGCAATTCCTTTCAAATTACTGATAGATATTTTGTAATCATAAACATATTGATTTTTAACAACTTCAATACCGTTTATAATACCTTGATCAACTGGTCTGTATCTATAAATATTTTCTCCGACCATTAAATAATTACCGCAGCTAACTACATTCTTCGTAAGTTTGGTTCCATCAGGATAGTCAAAGAATACATCTTCTTCGAAGTCATTGCCGTATGAAAAGAACTCAAACTTAACACGATCTTCTACATAATTATACCATTGAGTGATAGAAACTACACCGTGTATTATTGCTCTTTTCGCTTTGGCTGGGAATAAACTTGGATCACTTCGGACTTCTGTCCAACAGAATACAATATCGTCGGTGTTTCTTTCGCCTGCATCTACACCTGCTACAGTATCTTCAGGTTTAAACCCTTCTCCAAAGTCTCCAAATATATTACTGAACGCTATTGATTGATAAGCGTTATCGGAATCTGGATCGCGATAAGGTATTTCTATAGTAAATTCTTCTTTCTCACTTTCTGTAGCCGCTGTTGGGTTTCGGTAGAATTTCTGACGAACACCGCCATCATCCCATCTGAATAATTGACACTTTGAAGTAGATTCGTCAATCATTAAAGCGTATATAGATTCGCCATTAAACAAAACAAAATTGCCATCACTATAGACTTTCCAATCTCCATGTGTAAACGGGAAATTCATTCTAGTCACTGTCGGGTATCTTTCAGGAGGCGATACGAATTTACCTGTCGGAAAATCTGTAGAAGCAGTTCTACCTGTAAACTCTACAGAAGGTAGTCCAGCTGTATCATCTTTAAGTGATCTGATCTGAAAATAGTATGGCGTATTTTCAAGAAAGCCTTCGACTGTGGTTCCGGTGTATAACATGGGTGTCCATTCACCGTATACACCTGATGCTATTCCGAAACGATATTCATATTTATTAGCATTAGAAACCTGATCACAAAATAAACGGATTGATGTTCTTCCAACCCCTATTGCGCGAACATTAATTGGAGTGTCAGGAGTATCTACAACTTGTTGAGACAATATGTTCGTTGTATCTGAATAATAAATCCCTCCATCAAACTCATTAAAATAAGCACGAACCTGAACATAATATGTTTCTTTTTCTTCTAACCCGGTGACGGTAAAAGGAGAACTTTCTATGTTTACCCAGTCTCCTAGATCGTCTTCTGATTTTCCAATACGATATTGATAGCCATCAGCTTCATTAAAATTTGTAAAGTTTATTTGGATTGAATTAAGTAGGATTGAAGATAATCTAAACCCAAACGGAGAACGAAAATCTAAAGTGTCAATGTTTCTTTCTATTGACGGTTCTGAATAAACATCAATACCTTGAACATTTTTACCGAATCTGAATCTTAAAAAATATTTGGTGTTTAACTCTAGATTTCTGATTGATGAAAATGTTGATGTTTTGGCTACTCTGATCCAATTGCCATAAGTTCCGCCTTCTGCCCTAATTTGATATTCATAGAATTCAGCATTGTTATCGTCCCGAAGAACATACTTAATTTCTTCTAGTTCTGTAGCATCTAAGGTTATATCATTTGATTCAATTTGATCGAGATGAACGAATAAATGCAACTTATTATTGTGTCGATCATATACTCTTAAAAAGTTTTTAAATTCATTATCAACGGTTGAACGATATTGGCCTATATTTATAGCACCTACTTCAATTCCGTCTAGAGGTGTATCCTTAGTAGGTATAGAAATAGATTCATGGTTCCAAATACTGCCTGCATTACTGAAATTAAATGAATCAAATAATAGTTTTTTATCAGAGTCTATCTTAGATCCGACATAAAGTTTGCCGTCTAATAGAGCAAGGCCTATATTATCAGGATTATTGGTAGAATTCCATGAGTCGCTTCCAGGATGTTGGGTTTCAACCACCCTATCTGATGCTATTGACCAAACTTGTATTTGGGGAAATGACGAGCTGTGATCAATAAAAGCAACATAGAACCCAAGTTGATTGCCTCTTCTATCAAGTCCAGCAGAAACCCAAATAACACCACTTCCACCTGATTTATTAAAATCCCATCTGGGTGTAGTCAAAGCGTCGCCTGTGTTCCAGGTGTAGTCGTCTTTAAAGAATATAAATTGATCTTGTTCACCAAGAACAAAAGAAACAAGCGAGTCACCGCGACTTGGTCTAGCAATATGACCTTTAGTATCTGATTCTGATACAGTCAAAGGCTGAACATAATCAACATCTCTTGAATAATTTCCTTCATCTGTCCATTCTTGTATTTTTAAATCTGCAGGCGTAGATCCTGATGCTGGCTTATACATCAGAGTATAAAATCCAGAACTGAAAGTAGGCCTGACCATTGATTGGCCCCTTACACTTGTCTGATATATTTCATACCCGGCATTATCTGACCTAATAGTAGGATCAAAATCTATTGACTTCACATAAGTGAAAGGCTCAAGAGGAATCACCAAAGTTGCATCTTGGTCGGTTTTAAAACTCCAAGGCCAGAAAGTGTCATCCAATCTTTGACGAATTTGAACTCGTGCCCGGTAAACTTTGCCTTTATTAAAATCTGAAACAATGAATGTATGTGTTAAATCTAGGTCGACTCCGTTGTTCGCAGAACTTGTGATTTGCCGATAAGGATAACCATCAGGAAAAGTATAAAACCCGACCTGTTTATCAGCCCCTCCTGGAACCACTTCGTATAAATAAACTCGAGCTTGCACATATCGAAAGTGGCTTCCTCTACCCCTTTCTTGATATTGAAAATTATAAACAAGTTGATTTCCGCCTTGTAATGTTAATGTAGCCATCTAGTA
Source organism: Chloroflexota bacterium (assembly GCA_026713505.1). GTDB lineage: Bacteria > Chloroflexota > Dehalococcoidia > Lucifugimonadales > Australimonadaceae > Bin16. Next base: position 9,906 of record JAPOOH010000583.1, read on the forward strand.
GCCCTCCGTCAGAGTAAACAGTTTATACTTGGCTCTTCTTTGCTCTGGAGTAAACGCATCATCTGGATACGCATCAAATATTAACTGTATCTGTTCATCAGACCTACGATACAAGTCATCCTGAATATCAAATCTATCGGCTACATCACGATTTTCTGAAACTCCGATACCTCCGCCACCTACTACTTGAGTATATGAACCTGCTACATTGCCTGCAGTCCGAAGCACTACTGCTCGTTTGAATTGTATATCTTGTGGAGGAGATAGAACTACATTAATAAAAGAAGTAATAGCACTTTCAGAATTAGTCAAGGCGTCGGTATACGCTGCTAATTGATCTGATGTTAACTTTGATACAACTATCTTCTCTCTAAGTCTATCCATTACATAATCAGACGCAGAACCTAGATTACTCTGATTAGTTATAATTGCATCGTTAAGTTGAACATCTGTTAGTGTAGTATCAACAGCATTTCTGACTTCTATGATTTCGTTCGGTGTTAATGCGTAAGCCATTATTGATTCTCCTCGTCGTCTCTAGCGGCCTGGACTTTGGTAGTTTCTTCCAGCTTTAAGAAGATTATTATCATAAGATTGGTAGCCTTATTGATTTCTCTTTTAATTTCTTCTATTACATATTCTTCGCTGTCTGACTCTAGAGCGCCTTGTAAGTTTCGTTGATCCCTGATTCTTTTTAATACATCAATAA
>JAPOOH010000263.1 GCA_026713505.1 Chloroflexota bacterium
CGGCGGGGGCGCGGAGGGCAGGCGACGAGCCCGTTCCCCATCAAGGGGCAGCGGGGCGCGACGCATCCCGGTTCGATGTCCCGCGCAGCCGCAACGCATCACGGCGGGGAGCGGGGCATGATGGACCGGGCCAGCCGTGGTGCCTGGAACCGCCGCGGCGGCAGTGGAAAGACGGAGGTCACGGAGGCCTGGGCTACGCGAGCCCAGGGTCTGGCCCGATCAAGACGCAGCGTATCGTGGTTCCGCCGATGCGCCCTTACGAACGTTCTCGCCAGCTGTCCGGCTGCGTCGAGGTAGATGCCAAAGAGTCTGCATGGCGGCGCAACAGAGGCTCAGGCGCGCGGCCTTCGTCTGCCTTGGCGCGTCTGCTTTGGCGCGAGGCCCTGGCGTGGGACCGGTTAGCCCGCCATGACGTCAACCTCGTCCTCTCTGAGTGGGAGCACACCTTCGCCGGAGTTGGCCGGTGCTCTATGTCCGGGATCCACCGCTCCCGGTAAGATAGACGCACAGGAGATGGTGTACCAGTGAATCGCATTGGCGTACAGCCAGGACTGCTGCGCTGGGCTCGCGAACGGTCCGGGCGAAGCGTGGAGTACCTAGTCGGCCGTTTCCCGAAACTCAATAGCTGGGAACGCGGCGACGTTCTGCCTACGTTCAGGCAGCTGGAGGAGTTTGCCAAGGCGACATATACGCCCATCGGCTATCTGTTCCTACAGGAGCCACCTGCGGAGGAGTTGCCCGTTACCGATTTCCGCACAATGGGTGATGCGGAGATTGGCCGCCCTTCGCCCGATCTCCTGGACACACTGTACCTCTGTCAACAGCGCCAGGACTGGTACCGCGATGAAGCTCGCACAGCCGGACTGCCACCATTGGACTTCGTCGGCAGCCTCGATACGACCATCGACGTGGTCTCTGCCGGAGCACATCTGCGTAATGCCCTCGGCTTCGACGCCGAGCAGCGGAGGCGACTGGCGACGTGGACTGAGGCACTGAGGCAGTTCATCGATCAAGCGGACCACTTGGGCATCTTGGTGATGGTAAGCGGTGTAGTCGGCAGCAACACCCACCGGCAACTCAATCCTGAGGAGTTCCGAGGCTTCGCGCTGGCTGACCCCTTGGCTCCCCTCATCTTCATCAACGGAGCCGATACGAAGGCAGCGCAGATGTTCACGATGGCCCATGAAATCGCCCATCTCTGGCTCGGCGAATCCGGGGTATCGAATACTGAGGCGGTTAGCTCCCCCAGCCATGCCGTCGAGCGCTGGTGCAATCAGGTTGCTGCCGAACTTCTCGTGCCAGCCGATCTGGTGCGCGAGGAATTCGACGCTGGTAGTGAGTTGACCGCTGAGGCGAATCGCCTCGCACGGCGCTTCAAAGTCAGCACGTTGGTCGTCCTGCGGCGGGTTTACGACACGGGGGGTGTAGACCGTGACGCATTTTGGTCCGCCTACCGAGAAGAGACAGTCCGGTTGCGAAATATCACTCGTGGGAGTGGAGGCAATCAGATCAGAAACGTAGGCGTGCGTGTCAGTAAGCTGTTGGCGCGAACGCTCATAGTAAGCACGCTAGAAGGCCGAACGTCCTATGCCGAGGCGTTTCGGCTTCTCGGCATCAAGAAGGTGTCGACCTTCGAGAGCGTTGCTGCAAACCTCGGGGTGGGTGTGTAGATGGCGTATTTCCTCGACGCCGATGTATTCATCCGTGCCAAGAACCTGCCCTGTGGGGTTCGATTTCTGCCCGGCTTTCTGGGACTGGCTGGTCCAGCAGAATCAAGCAGGGCAGGTATACAGCATTGAGCGAGTTGGCGACGAACTCTTGGCCGGCGCGGATGAGCTGGCTGATTGGGCGGGAGACAGAGGCGGCAATTTCTTCATTCCACCGGACGCAGCGCTTTTCCCTGCTTTGGCTGCAGTCAGTGCTTGGGCCACTGGGAGGGCTGCGAGCCAACGGCGGTGAGCACGTTCTTCCAGGTGGCAGACTACTATCTGGTGGCACAGGCTCACGCAGGACAACACATAGTCGTCACTCATGAGATCCCGTCTGCTTCCACACGCAAGATCAAGATTCCGGATGCTTGCATAGGGCTTGGCATCAAGTGCGCTACGCCGTATGAGATGCTGAGAAGCGAGCGGGCCCGATTCGTACTGGGCCCGTGAATGGAGCCGGGAGCACAGTACGACAGCGGACGAATCCGGGTGGGCGTTCGCGACGACAAAATCACTCACCCAAGAGTTCGCAGTACTAGTACCGCTTAGGCCCACCCGGGACGATCAGGACTCCGCCGAACCTGCCGCCAACCCCTACTCGACCGGGTTCTTGCGCGGCCTGCCCCGCCGGCGCCGGTCCCCACCCCAGAAGTAGACGGCGCTGGCCGTGCGGCGGATGTCCAGGCTCGTTCCCCTGGCCTCCGCCGCCGCGTTCAGCCGGCGCCGGAGGGCCTGCGTCGTCTCGCCCTCCCCCCGCGGGGGACGCCCCGCCCGCCCCGGGGGGCGCCGCGGGGAGGGGGCC
>JAPOOH010000264.1 GCA_026713505.1 Chloroflexota bacterium
CAGGCTGGGATCCGCCAAGAGCAGCGCGCGGGCGATGCCATGACGCAGCGCGTCCGCCCATGCGGAGACGCCGCCTCCTTCGATCTTCGCAACGACGTTGAAACGGTCCGCAGCGGCGGAGATCGTCGCAAACGGCTGCATCGCGCGCTTCTGCCAGTCTATCCAGGGCAGTGCTTCCTCCAGCGGTTTGCCGTTCACGACCACAGCGCCCGTGCCGCCCGGGTAGAGACGCACGCGAGCGATAGCGGACTTCCGCTTCCCCGTTCCGTAGTAGTAGCTCTCCTGCGTCGTCATCTGCTCTCGCTCTCCTCGTCCTGCTCATCCTGAGCAGACCCTGCCGTTCAGGTTCCTGCTTCCGGCTCGCCGCTCTCCGCCGTCTCTTCAGCCTCGGCAACGGCCGTCTCAGGCTCGTCTTCGACCGGGGCGGTCTCCTCGGCCTCAACCGGCTCGACAACGGCCTGCGTGGCCACTTCTTCCGCTGGAGTTTCCTCGCTCACCGCGCGGCGCCTGCGCCGTGCCGGTGCGGGCGCAGGGGCGGCGGGCGCCTGTTTGGCCTTGCCCATGCCGATGCGGACCTGCGCCTCGTGTGGGTGCGATTCGGACGTGTAGACCTTAAGACGACGGAGCATCCTTCTACCGAGCCTGTTGCGCGGCAGCATCCCCTTCACCGCGAGCTCAATCACGCGCTCGGGGAAGCGCGTTAGCATCTCTTCCAGCGTGCGCGTCCGCATGCCCCCCAGATAGCCGGAGTGGCGGTAATACAGCTTCTGCGACATCTTGTTGCCGGAGATCCCTACCTTCGCGGCGTTGACCACGATGACGAAGTCCTCCGACAGCTGATGGCGGCTGTAGTCCGGGCGGTGCTTGCCCTGCAGCAGACCGGCTACCTTCGTGGCGAGGCGGCCGAGCCGCTCGCCTTCCGCGTCCACCACGTGCCACCTCTCCTTACGGGCTGCCGGACTCGTGTGTTTTGTCGTGCGTTGTAGTTGCATCGTTCTCAGGCGGGAATCCCGCGTATCTCACTTCCTGTAATGTCAGGCCGCGTGCGGGGAGGACCGTCTCCGCCGCGCCCTGCGCGCCGCTCTGCACCATCCGCTCGAACTCGCCCACCGTCATCCTGCCGAGCCCCACGTTCACCAGTGCTCCGGTTGTTCTGCGCACCTGCTGGGGAAGAAAGGCATTCGCCTCCAACTCCACCACAAGCTCATCGCCGTCCCGGTCCACTGACGCCCGCGTCATCCGCCGGACGAAGGTCCTGCCCTGCGGTTGCGTCCCGCTGAAGGCGCGGAAGTCGTGCTCTCCAAGCAGGCTTGCAGCCGCCTGACGCATCGCGTCCTCATCCAGCCTGCGCGCCAACCGGTGGGTAACGCTCCGGCGCAGCGGGGACGGCTGACCGCCCTCCAACAGCCGGTAGCGGTACACCCGCGACTTCGCATGTCTGCGAGGGTCGAATGACTGTGGCACGTCGTAGGCTGCGCGCACCGCTATCTGCTCGCCCAGGTAGTGGTTCAGCCCGGCAACCATCCGCTCAGCAGCAAGCCCGCTATCCGTATCGAAGGCGGCAACCTGCGCGGCTGCGTGCACTCCGGCGTCGGTGCGCCCTGCTCCCCGGACCGTGGCCCTGACTGTGGTGAGCGACTCTATCGCGTTTTCGAGTTCCTCCTGTATCGAAGGGGCATTCGTCTGGCGTTGAAAGCCGGCGTACCCCGTGCCGTCGTATTCGATGACGAGCGCGATACGTCTCGTCACGGTCCTCCTCTACACCAGCTCCAGCAGCGCCATCGGCGCGGCGTCGCCCTTGCGGGGCATGAGCTTCACCATCCGTGTGTAGCCGCCGGGCCGGTCCGCGTAACGTGGGCCTATTTCATTGAAAAGCCGCTCGACAGCGTCCTTGTCAGGGACCACGGAGAGCGCCTGGCGGCGGTTGTGCAGTGTCGCCTCTCGCCCCTTGCTGATCATCTTCTCCGCAAGCGCGCGCACCTCACGGGCTTTCGCCTCGGTCGTCGTCACCCGCTCGTGGCGCAGTAACTGCGAGACGAGGTTGTTCATGAGCGCTTCGCGGTGTTCGCTGCGGCGCCCGAGCTTGCGGCCGGAAACACGGTGTCGCATCGCTGTTACTCCTGTTCATCCTTAGCCGCCTGCCCAGAGGCGGCTGCTACGGGGAGCGGGTCAGGCGCACTCTCCTGTGTCCGTAACCCGGGGTGAGTGATGCCTATCTCGCGCAGGCGTTCATCCAGCTCATCCAGGGACTTCTCGCCGAAGTTCCGGATTCGGAGCAACTCTTCCCTGTTCCTCTCCAGCACCTCGCCCACCTTGTGGATGGAGGCGCGCTTGAGGCAGTTAAGCGTGCGCATCGTCAGGTTCAGGTTTTCGACAGGCATGTTGTACTGGGAGGATGGGATCGCCGCCGCCCACATCATCCTGTCGCTTTCCGGCGACTGCGACTCGGAGACCGTGGAAAAGCGGAAGAAGTGTTCAACCAGCTCCTGCCCGGCCTGGCGCATCGCCTCGGCGGGGGAGACCGCCCCGTTCGTCCACACCTCCACGTTGAGCCGCTCGTAGTCCGTGTGCTGGCCAACGCGCGTGCGCTCCACGGTGTAGTTCACCTTGCGCACCGGAGTGTAGATGGCGTCCACCGGCAATTCCCCTATGGGCCGTCCGTCGCCGGACACAGCAGGCTCGTAACCCCTGCCGGTCTCCACGTTCAGGTCCATCTCCAACCTGGAGTTCGGGCCGTCCAACGTGGCGATGTGGAATTCCGGGTTCACGATCTCGAAGTCCGGGGACATAATGATGTCGCCCGCCTTTACCTCGCCCGGTCCCTCGACGCGCAACCGGAGCTTCCCCGGCCTGTTGGTGTGCGCCCGGAGGTTGATGGATTTGACGTTGAGCAGGATGTCAACGACATCCTCCTTCACGTAGGGGACGGTGGAGTATTCGTGCTCCACGCCTTCGATCTTGACGGAGCTGATGGCGGAGCCCTGGATGGAGCTCAGCAGCACGCGGCGCAAGGGGTTCCCCAAGGTCACCCCGTACCCGCGCGGTAGAGGCTCGATGACGAACATCCCGTAGTTCTCACCGGATTCCGTCATCCGCACCGTGGGCTTGGGCACCGGCGCGAGGTCGTAACTGGAGTCGCGAGGCTCGTCGTAACCGTAGTCCAACATCTCTTGTCCCGTCCTTCATGAACCCGGCCCTGGCTGGAGGACCGGGAAGACCAAAGCCGACCCGTCAGCGCGAGTAGAACTCCACCACCATTCGGGTCTCGATCTTGCTGTCTATGTCTGTGGGCTCAGGGTTCCGCGCAATCATCGCCGTCATCTCGTTCCGGTCGAACTCGATCCACTCCGGGATCGGCCTCTGGCCGACCGAGCGGACGGCGTCCTGCCCGAAGCGTGCGTCCTTGCTGGACGGTTTCCACGCGATCATCTCGCCGGCGCGGACACGGTACGAGGGGATGTTCACTTTCCTCCCGTTCACCGTGAAGTGACCGTGCAGTACGCGCTGCCGCGCCTGCGCACGGGAGTCCGCGAACCCGATACGGTAGATGACGTTGTCCAGGCGCCGCTCCAGCAACTGGAACAGGTTCTCACCCGTAGCGCCCTGCATCCGGAACGCGTCGCCGAAGTACCGGCGGAACTGTCGCTCCAGCACACCGTACGTCTGGCGGGCCTTCTGCTTCTCACGCAGTTGCACGGCCCAGTCGGACGCGCGACGGCGGCGAGGCTGCTGGTCGCCCGGTGTTTTGCGGCGCTTCTCCACGCCGCACTTGGGGGTGAAACAGCGCTCACCCTTCAGGAACAGTTTCTCTCCGGCGCGCCGGCATTGTCGGCACACGGGACCCGTGTATCTTGCCATCTTCCCCTCTTAGACCCGCCGCCGTTTGGGTGGGCGGCAGCCGTTATGCGGAACCGGTGTCACGTCGCGGATGCTCGTTACGGTCAGACCCGCGCCCTGCAGCGCACGTATAGCGGACTCACGACCTGCGCCGGGACCCCGCACGTACACCTCGACCTGGCGCAGGCCGAACTCCATCGCCCTGCGCGCAGCAGTTTCGGAAACGCGTTGGGCCGCGAAGGCTGTGCTCTTCCGCGCTCCCTTGAAGCCAACGCCGCCGCCGGAGCCCCAGGCAACCACGTTGCCTTCCGGGTCCGTGAGCGAAACGATGGTGTTGTTGAACGTAGCCGTGATAAACACCTTGCCGCGAGGAACGAACTTCCGCTCGCGACGCCGTGTCCTTGTTCTGTTGGCCCTGGCCAAGATGATCCCTCCGCCCGTCCTACTTCTTCATCACGCGCCGCTTGCCAGCGACCGTCCTCCGGCCGCTGCGCTTCGTGCGCGCATTCGTCTTCGTTCGCTGGCCGTGCACCGGCAGGCCGCGACGGTGCCGCAGTCCCCGGTACGTGCCGATGTCGATCAGCCGGCGGATGTTGTCGTTCACCTCGCGGCGAAGGTCTCCTTCCACCGTGTAGTCGTGGTCTATGATCTCCCTCATGCGGGTCATCTGCTCGTCGGGTACCTCGTGCACCTTCGGGTTGCCGGAGATACCTGCCTGTGACGCGATGCGCGTCGCAGCCGTCGGGCCGATGCCATGGATGCGCCGGAGCGCTATCTCCACGCGCTTGTTGTCAGGTATGTCTACGCCTGCTATGCGTGCCATGGTCTCACCCCTGCTTCTGGTTGTGGCGCGGGTTGGAGCAGATGATCCGCAGTGTGCGGCCACGCCGTACCTGACGGCACTTGTCGCACCGGGGTTTGACGGATGCTGATACTTTCACGTCGCCCTGCTCCTTCCTACTTGAACCGGTAGGTGATGCGCCCGCGGGTAAGGTCGTACGGCGACAGCTCTACCAGCACGCGGTCTCCGGGAAGAACGCGGATGAAGTGCATCCGCATCTTGCCGGACACATGTGCAAGCACCTCGTGGCCGTTCGCAAGCTCCGCGCGGAAGGTTGCGTTCGGCAGGGCCTCCATCACTGTGGCCTCTACCTCTATGGACTCTTTCTTCGCCATGCAGCCCCGCGTTCTCCCTTACTAGTCCACCTTCGTCGTTATGATGGGGTCGCCCTCGGTGATGATCACCGTGTGCTCGTAGTGGACGGACACCGACCCGTCTGTCGTAACCACCGTCCACCCGTCGTCCAGCACCGTCGTGGCGTCGCCGCCGAAGTTCACCATCGGTTCGATGGCGATGGCCATGCCCGGGCGCAGCAGCGGTCCGTGCCCGCCGGGGCCGAAGTTGGGAACGGACGGCTCCTCATGCAACTGAGAGCCGATGCCGTGCCCGACGTACTCCCTTACGATGCCGTACCGGCCATGCCGCAGTATCTCCAGCTCCACAGCGTGGGAGACATCGCCCACGCGGTTGCCCGCGCGCGCCTGCGCAATGCCCGCGAACAGCGCCGCACGGCCTGTCTCCATGTGCGCACGAGTCTCCTCGCTCACGTCGCCAACCGCCACCGTCACTGCGGAGTCGCCGTACAGCCCGTCGACGATCGCCCCGAGGTCCATGCCCACAACGTCGCCCACCTGGATGCGGCGTTCACCGGGGATCCCGTGAACTATCTCGTTGTTCAGCGAGATGCACAGCGTGGCGGGAAAGCCGCGGTAGCCCTTGAACGCAGGGATCGCGTCGCGGGCGCGGATCTCGCGCTCAGCGATGGCATCGATCTCCCGGGTTGTCATGCCGGGAGCGATGGAACCGCGCAACACCCGCAGGACCTCGCCCGTAACGCGCCCGGCTTCCTGCATCCGGTCCAGCTCCGTCGAGCTCTTGACCGTGATACCGCCGCGCCCGCTTCTGACGCCCAGGTCCCGCAGCACCGCTTTTGTCTGTGTGTTCATCCGCAAACGCCTATTGTACGTGGCACGAGTAGACAACGCAAAGCGTCAACTCATGCGCCGAAGGCTGCCTCCAGATCCGCCGTGACTTGCTCCACTCTTTGCTGGCCGTTCACACGGGCCAGCTTCCCCTGCGATTCGTAGTAGCCCACCAGCGGCGCGGTCTGGCGTTCATACGTCTCCAGCCGCGCGCGCACCACCTCGGACTTGTCATCGTCGCGCTGGTAGAGTTCGCCGCTACAGGAATCGCAGCGGCCTGCAGCCTGTGGCGGCGAGAACGACTCGTGATACGGCGTCTGGCAGTTGCGGCATATCCACCGTCCGGCCAGTCGGCGCACCAGTTCCTCCGTCTCTACCTCTATCAACAGCGCTGCCGCTATCTCGCGCCCCTGACCCCCCAGGGCGTCATCCAGCGCCTTCGCCTGTTCCAATGTCCGCGGGAACCCGTCCAGCACGTAGCCGTCGCGTGCGTCCTGCTCGTCCATGCGCTCGAGCACCATGCGGATCGTCACGTCGTCCGGCACGAGTTCGCCCTTGTCCATGTACGTCTTCGCCAGAGCACCGAGTTCGGTTCCTTCGCCCAGGTGCTTGCGGAACAGGTCGCCGGAGGCGATATGCGCGCCCACACCGGCTTCGGCGATGAGCGCAGCCTGTGTGCCCTTCCCCGCGCCGGGGGGTCCCAGCAGCACAACTCGCGCGCTCATCGGAGGAAGCCCTCGTAGTTGCGCATGAGCAGTTGGGCCTCCAGTTGGCGCATGAAGTCGAGGGCGACAGACACCATGATGAGCAGGCTCGTGCTGCTGAGCGTGAGTGCCTCAACACCCGTGACCCGCGTGAAGAAGAACGGCAGTATCGCCACGGTGCCGAGGAAGAGCGCGCCACCCCACGTGATGCGCACGATCACGCGGTTCAGATACTGCTGCGTCGGCACACCGGGGCGGATTCCGGGTACGAAACCGCCGTTCTTCTGCAGGTTCTCCGCCAGTTGTTGTTGCTGGAAGACGACGAGCGTGTAGAAGAACGTGAAGACAACCACCAGGATGAATATCGCAACCCAGTACCAGAGCGACGTGGGCGCAAGTGTCCGCACAATGAATCCCGTAACGCCGTGGATGAAGCCGCCGCTGGACGGGTTGTAGACGAACCCCGCCACTGTACCCGGCAGCACCATAATGGCGAAGGCGAAGATCAGCGGAATCATGCCCGCCGAATTCACACGCAGAGGCAGATGCGTTGCGCCGGTCTGCCGGTACATCCTTCCTCCGCGGAACACGCTCCGTCCGTACTGCACGGGGATGCGCCGCTGCGCCTCGTTAAATACGACGATGAAGAAGACCAGTATCAGTCCCGCACCCGCAAGCGAGAGCAGCCCCACGGTGTTATCGCGCGCGAGGAACCCCTGCCCGAGGAGGTTCGGCAGCCCGGACACGATGCCCGCAAAGATGATGAGTGAGATACCGTTGCCCACGCCGCGTTCCGTTATGAGCTCGCCCATCCACACCAGCAACATCGTTCCGCCGACGAAGCTGATGACGATGGTCAACGTTTCGAAGGAGCCGGGGCCGACGAAGCCGATGGGGTGGGTGAACACGCCCGCCCGAGAGAACAGCAGCAGCTGTCCGTAGCCTGAGAAGAATGCGATGGGTACCGTTATCCAGTGCGTGATCTGGTTGATCCGCTGGCGTCCAGCGTCGCCCTCCCTGGCAAGCGCCTGCAATTGCGGCAGTACGGGGGTGAGCACCTGGATGACGATTGAGGACGTGATATACGGGAACACGCCCAGCGCCGCGATGCTCATGTTGCGCAGTCCGCCTCCGCTGAAGAGGTCGAACAACGGCACGAGCGGGTTGCTCTGAAAGAGGTTTCCGAGGGCGGAGCGTTCGACTCCGGGCACCGGCACGTGGGCCAGCAGGCGGAAGATCACAAGCATCGCGAGCACGAACAGTATCCGGCTCCGCAGGTCCGGCGTCCTGAACGCGTCAATCATCGCCTGGATGAGCGCCGGGCGGCCCGGCTGCTCACGGGCGGCGGTCTGTCCGGCTCGCACCGCTTACGCCTCCACTGAACCGCCCGCGGCCTCGATCCTGGCCTTGGCGGACGCTGTCACCTTTACTCCAGATACCACGAAAGCACGGTCCAACTCTCCGCCGCCCAGCAGTTTCACTGGCTTGTCCGCGTGCTTGACCATCCCGTTGGCCTTCAGCACGGCCGGCGAGATGCCGCTCGCGTCTTCCGGCAGCGAGGCCAGCCTCCCCACGTTCACCACCTGGTACTCCACGCGGAACGGGTTCCTGAACCCGCGCAGCATCGGCAGACCCTTGATCTGCGGGTTCTGTCCGCCCTCGAAACCAGGGCGGACGCCCCCGCCGGAGCGGGCCTTCTGTCCCTTCATGCCTCGCCCGGAGTACGTGCCGCTGCCGGAGCCGTCGCCCCGGCCGACACGCTTGCGGTTCGGGCGGGTATGAGCAGAACGGACTGTATGCGCCTGCATCGCTTAGCCTTCCTCCCCTGAGCTTACGGACACGAGGTGGCGCACCTTGTGCACCATCCCCCGGATCGTGGGGCTGTCCTCCCGCACGACTTCGTGCTGGAGGCGCCGCAGTCCGAGGGCCCTGATCGTCCGGCGCTGGCTCTCCTCGTAACCGATACCGCTCCGCACCCACTTGATACGTAACTTCGCCATCAGGTAAAGCTCCTATGCCTGGGCCGGACGCGGCGGCGCCCCGCTGGGCTCACGAGGTTCGCGAGGCTCGCGAGGTTCACGGGGCTCGCGGCGGTCGCGGTCCCGGCGTGAACTCGCCTCCCTGCGCAATGGCGTGCGTCGGTCAGGCGGGGAGGGGAGGACCGCCTTGTGGTTGTCTTCTCCTGCATCCGGAGAGAGGGCCTGCATCTGGCGAAGCCCCTGGATGGCCGCTTGCACCACGTTGATGGGGTTGCGGCTGCCCAGCGCCTTCGCAACGACGTCCTTGACGCCCAATGCCTCCATGACCGCACGGACAGCGCCTCCGGCCTTGATCCCCGCTCCGGGTTGCGCAGGGCGCAGCAGCACCATGGACGCGCGGAACTTCGTTGTGACCGAGTACGGTATCGTCGAACCGTTCAAAGTCACCGGAGTCATGTCCTTGCGAGCAATGGTTGCTCCCTTGCGGATGGCATCCGGCACCGCCTTGCCCTTGCCGAAGCCGACGCCGACGTTGCCCTGGCCGTCCCCCACCACGACGACAGCGTTGAAGGTAAGGTTGCGTCCGCCCTTCACCACCTTGGCGACCCTCCGGATGTGGACAACCTTCTCTATCAGGTCGTTCTGCTCTTCGGTTGAGCGATCGGTCATTACCATGAGTTAGAACTCCAGCCCTTCTTCCCGCGCGCCGTCGGCCAGCGCCTTCACTCGTCCGTGGTACTGGTAGCCGCCGCGGTCGAATACGACTGACTTGACGCCCTTGGCCTTCGCACGCCCCGCCACGAGGCGGCCCACTTCCTTTGCCGCGTCCGTCTTGCCGAGCGCATCCTTCGACAGTTCGCGCGAGCTTGCCGCGGCGATGGTGTGCCCGGCGGTGTCGTCTATCACCTGTGCGTACGTGAACCGCGCGCTGCGGAACACGTTCAACCTCGGGCGTGCGGTCGTGCCGGACAGGTGCCGCCGCAGTCTGAGGTGCCGCACCAGGCGGGCTGCATGGCTCGTCTTGATCTTCGCCATCTCGCTAAGACCTCTTAGCGGCGGACTTGCCGGGCTTCAGCCGGATCCGCTCGCCCATGTATCGCACACCCTTACCCTTGTACGCGTCCGGGGGCCGCAAACGCCGTAGGCGTGCTGCCTGCTCGCCCACGATCTGCTTGTCTATCCCGCGTACGTGGATACGGTTGACTCCTTCGACCTCGAACGCCACTCCGTCCATCGGTTCGATCACCACGGGGTGGCTGAAACCCAACTGCAAGTTGACGGCGTCCCCCTGGGCCTGCACGCGGTAGCCCACCAATTCCATGGTCCGCGTGAAGCCTTCGCTGACGCCCGTGACCATGTTGGCCAGCAATGCACGGGTCAGGCCGTGCAGCGCCCGGTGCTCACGAGCGTCCGACTCGCGGCGGATGACGAGCGTGCCGTCCTCCTCCTGCACCGAGATGCCCGGGTTCACAGCATGGCGCAACTCGCCGCGTGCTCCCGTGACGACCACTTCCTCGTTGGTGACATCCACTGAGACACCGCTGGGGATGGGGATGAGCTTCTTACCGACTCGTGACACTTCGCGCTCCTACCACACGTACGCCATGAGTTCCCCGCCGATACCCCGGCGGTAAGCATCGTGGCCTGTCATGATCCCCTGCGACGTAGAGACTATGGCGATGCCGACGCCTCCGAAGGCGCGCGGCACGTCCTTCTGCTGCACGTGGATGCGCAGCCCCGGCTTGCTGACGCGCTTCAGCCCGGTGATGCCCGGCTCCTGGTCCGCCCTGTAGCGCAGCTGCAAGCGCAACCAACTCTGCGACTTCTGCTTGGAGACGGTGTAGTCCGTGATGTAGCCCTGTTGCTTCAGGATCTCCGCGATAGAGACCTTCACCTTGGAGGACGGCACGTCAACGTCAGGATGACGGACGAGCAGCGCGTTCCTGATGCGCGTGAGCATGTCTGCTATAGGGTCGGTCATAGTCATGGCTGCCTCTTACCAACTGGCCTTCCGCACGCCCGGCAGCTGGCCCGTCAGCGCCATCTGCCGGAAGCAGACGCGGCACAGGCCTGCGAATCGTATGTACGCCCGCGGCCTGCCGCAGCGGTTGCAGCGGTTCATCTCGCGCACCTTGAAGGGCGCCGTCCGCCTCCACTTCGCCAGTTTGCTCTTCTTAGCCAAGTCCCTGCGCCTCCTAGTTCGTCTGCACCCGCGCGAACGGCATCCCCATCAACTCCAGCAGACGGAAACCTTCCGCATCCGTGCGCGCGCTCGTCGTAATCACCACCTGGAACCCCCGAACCCGGTCAACACTTCCGTAATCGATCTCAGGGAACACGATCTGCTCGCGGAAGCCCAGAGCGTAGTTTCCCCGGCCGTCAAAGGAGTCCCGCGGCACGCCGCGGAAGTCCCTGATGCGCGGCAACGCTGTCGAGATCATCCGGTCCAGAAACTCGTACATGCGCCTGCCGCGCAGCGTGACCATCACACCGATGGCCTGGCCTTCACGCACCTTGAACCCCGCGACAGAGTTGCGGGCCTTCGTGATAACGGGCCTCTGGCCCGTTATGGCCGCAACGTGCGCCGGTGTTGTCTCCAGCGCCCGGCTGTTCGTCAAACCCTCACCGAGTCCGACGTTCAATACCACCTTCTTGACTTCCGGCGCCTGCATCGTGCTCGCGTAGCCAAACTCATTGATCAGTTGGGCGCGGATCTCGTCGCGGTAGCGTCCCATCAGTCGGGGCAGAGGTCGCGATTCGACGACCGGTTTCGTGCGTTTCGGTGCTGAACGCCTCCGCGTGCCGGCCCGGCTCGCGGGCGCTGCCGGCGCTGCCTCGGCGACGGCAGTCTCGGCGTCGGACGGAGCTTCCGCCGGTGCCGAAGCTGCAGCGCGGCGGCGCGTGCGAGGCTGCGGCGCAGACTCTCCGGTCGCGCTCCGGCGCGTCCGGGTGGCCCGCTTTGGCTGCTCTTCCGCGGCGGCTGGCTCTTCAGCGGCGGCGCTGTTCTCAGCATCTGTCGTCAACTGAACATCCCCTCACACTTCTTGCACATGCGAGTCTTCCTGCCGTCTTCCAGCCACCTGATCGCGATGCGCGTTGGCTTGTTGCACGCCGGGCAGACCGGCATGAGCTTTGAGGCGTGGATCGGCATCTCCTTGTCGATGATGCCCGCCTGGCGCGCGCCTCCGGCGCCCGCCCGCTGGTGCCGCTTAACGATGTTCACGCCGTCCACCAGCACTTTGCCACTATCCGGCAGGACGCGCTGCACCTTTCCGCGCTTCCCTTTATCCCGGCCTGCAATGACCATGACTTCGTCGTCCCGCTGCAACCGTGCCGTCATCACAGCACCTCCGGGGCAAGCGAAACGATTCGCATGAAATTGCGTTCCCGCAGCTCTCGGGCCACGGGCCCGAAGATGCGCGTCCCCCGCGGCATCTCCGCCTGGGGGAGAATGACCGCCGAGTTGTCGTCGAAGCGGATCGTGGAGCCGTCCGGACGCTTGGTCACGGCACTCGTGCGGACCACGACGGCACGCACTACCTCCCCCTTCTTCACGGCGCTGTTCGGCTGAGCCTGTTTCACCGACGCGACGATGATGTCGCCCACCCGGGCGTAGCGCCTGCGCGTACCCCCGGGGATATTGAAGCACATGATCTCTTTCGCGCCGGAGTTGTCGGCGACGTTCAGGCGCGTCTGCGGCTGAATCACGACGTCTTCTCCTCGCTCGTCCCTGCAGCATCTGTTTCGTCGTCGGCCTCTGGGTCGGCAGCGTCTGCCTCGGCTTCGCCGTCCTCGGCGGCGCCAGCGTCCTCATCGGCGTCCGTTTCTTCGACCGGCTCGTCTGCCTCCGCCTCAGCCTCACTGAGCTCAGCGACAGCAGCCTCCTCATTGGCGTCAGCTACTTCGGCCGGCTCCTCGGCGTCTGCCTCGGCCTCACCGAGCTCAGCGACGGCAGCGTCCTCATCGGCGCCAGCTTCTTCGGCCGGCTCCTCGGTGGACACCTCCGCTTCACCGGCTTCGGAGACGACAGCCTCCTCGTCGGTGTCTGCTTCCTCGATCGACTCCTCAGAGGACTCCTCCGCTGATTCCTCGACTTCTGCTACAGAGCTCGCGTCGTCGGTGTCTGCTTCCTCGATCGACTCCTCGGCGGACTCCTCCGTTGATTCCTCGACCTCTGCTACAGAGCTCGTGTCGTCACTGTCTGCTTCCCTTGCGGGCTCGTCGGCGGCTTCGTCCGCTGCTTCTCCTGCCTCGGCAACCGCAGCGGCATCGTCCGGTTCATCCTCTGGTTCGTCGGTGGGCTCCGCTTCAGTGTGCTCGGTCTCGGCAACAGCCGTGGGTTCCTCAGCCGCGGGTTCTTCCAGCGACTCCTGAACCTCCGCGGCGATGTCCACCGGCGAAGTCTCGGCGACCTCCTCCCGGTGCAGCAGTTCCGCGACGCGCCAGCGCTTCGTTCGTGAGAGCGGCCTTGTCTCTACGAGGCGGACCACGTCTCCCACCAGATATTCGTTGCGCTCGTCGTGCGCCTTGAATTTCTTCACATGACGCACTGACTTGTGGTAGACGGGATGACGCACGCGACGCTCCACTACGACCACGATGGTCTTGTCCATCGCGTGGCTCACCACCCGGCCGACACGGCTCTTGCGCAGGGTAGCCCGCTCGTTCATCGCCCGCCTCCCATCAACTCGCGCTCCCGCACCACGGTCAGGATGTGCGCAAGGCGGCGCTTGGCGTTCCGCAACTCCGACGCGTCAGACACCTGGCGCGTGGCCACCTTGAAGCGAAGGTTCATCAATTCCAGGCGCGTGTTGAACTCTTCCTCTTTGAGGCGTTCGTCAGACAGCGCCCGTACCGTTTCTATCTTGGCTCTCATACGCTCCACGCACCGCTAGGCGGTAACCAGCGGCTCCTCCCTGCTTACCATCCTCGTCTGTACCGGCATCTTCTGCGCAGCTCGGGCGAGTGCCTCCTTCGCGAGGTCAGCGGGCACGCCGCCGACCTCATACATCACGCGGCCCGGCTTGACGAGCGCAACCCAGGCGTCCACCGGGCCCTTGCCGCCGCCCTGACGCGTCTCTGCGGGCTTGCGCGTTATCGGCTTGGCCGGGAAAACCCGTATCCAAACCTTCCCGCCACGGCGGAGGTGGCGCGTGATGGCGCGGCGGCCCGCTTCAATCTGGCGCGCCGTTATCCAGCCTGCGTCCAGCGACTTCAAACCGAAATCGCCGAATCGCACGGAACTGCCCCGCAATGCCATGCCGCGCATGCGACCGCGATGCTGCTTCCGGTATTTAGTTCTCTTCGGTTGAAGCATCTGCTTCTCCCCCGCTCTCCGCGCCTTCGGCGGCGCCCTCCGCCTCCGCCCCCGGTGCGTCGTCTGTCACAGGTTCAGGGGCCGCTGGCGGTACGCTCTCCTCCACGGCGACTGCTGTCCCCGCGGGAGCGATGCCCGCGCTTTGCGCGGCGAGCGCCTCCTGCGCGGCGGCCACGATCTCAGCTGGGACCTCCGGCGCAGCAGGCTGGGCGCGTTCCGGCTCCTTGAGCACGTCGCCCCGGTATATCCACACCTTCACGCCTATGCGGCCCATCGTCGTATTCGCTTCCGCCAGCCCATAGTCGATGTCGGCGCGCAGCGTGTGCAACGGCACCCGGCCGTCCATCACTTTCTCGCGCCGGGCGATCTCGGCACCTCCCAGGCGTCCGGAGACCATCACCTTGATGCCTCGGGCGCCTGCCTGCATGGAACGCATCACCGCCTGACGGGTCGCGCGGCGGTACATCACGCGCCGCTCCAGCTGGTCCGCGACGTTCCGCGCCACGAGGTAGGCGTCCAGCTCCGGCTGGCGTATCTCCAGCACGTTGAGCCGCACGCGCTTCCCGCCCGCGGCGCCTTCCACCAGCTTCCGCAACTCGTCCACGCGCTGACCGCCCCGCCCGATGACAATTCCCGGGCGCGCGGTGTGCACGTTGATCGTGAGGTCCTGCGTGCTCCGCTCGATCTCCACCCGCGAGATGCCGGCCTCCGCGTACTGCTTGCGGATCACTTCTCGGATCTGCCAGTCCTCCACGACATGCGCAGAGTACTGCTTCCCGGTGCCCGCGAACCAGCGCGACTGCCAGCCCTTGATAACGCCAAGGCGGAATCCTATGGGGTGCGTCTTGTGTCCCACGCGCTCAGTCTCCCTGTTCGTCCACAACGATGGTGATGTGGCTTGCCTGCCTGCGGATACGGCTCACTCGTCCCCTCGATCGTGCGCGGAACCGGCGTATCTTCACCGCCTGGTTCGCGTACGCTGATACCACTACCAACCTCGTCGGGTCCATCTGCTCGTTGTTCTCAGCATTCGCCGCCGCCGACTTCAACAGCGACAGCACCTCCTCCGCCGTCGGCCCCGGCTGGAACCGCAACTCGTTGAGCGCCGTCTGCACGGGACGTCCCTGCAGCGCGCGCAGCAACGGGCGCACCCGCTTGGGCGATATGCCTACCTGCCTGCCTGTAGCGCTGACCGGCATCGCTTACCGCCTCACCGAAGACTGACGCTCGGACTTGGAGATGTGGCCGCGGAAGGTCCGCGTCGGAGCGAACTCTCCAAGCTTGTGCCCCACCATGTTCTCCGTGACGAACACCGGGATGTGTCGGCGTCCGTCGTGCACTGCAATCGTCATGCCAAGCATGTCCGGCATGATGGTCGAAGCGCGCGACCACGTTGTGATGACCACCTTCGTGCCCGAGTTCTGGGCGCGGGTGACCCTTTTGGCGAGTTTGGGGTGTACGTAAGGCCCCTTCTTCACTGATCGGGACATGGCTTACCGCTTCCTCCTGTCGCGAACGATGAAGACGTCTGTGTGTATCCGACGGCGCGTCTTCGGCCCCAGTGCGGGCTTGCCCCAAGGCGTCTTCGGATGTGTCATTCCCACACCTGCGCGGCCCTCGCCGCCGCCGTGTGGGTGGTCGCTCGGGTTCATTGCGGAGCCGCGCGTGTGCGGGCGCTTGCCCAGGTGGCGGTTGCGCCCCGCTTTGCCAAGGGACGCATTCTTGTGCTCCGGGTTGCCGACATGTCCTATGGTTGCCTGGCAAGTGCTCGGAACGCGTCGGATCTGGCCGGAGGGCAGCCGAAGCAGCGCCGTATCGTCGTCCCGCGCGAGTAGTTGCGCGCCGGTTCCCGCGCCTCGGCACATCTGGCCGCCCTTACCTGGCTGCAGTTCGATGTTGTGCACCATCGTGCCGGTCGGGATGTTCTTGAGCGGCATCGCGTTGCCTACGCGTATCTCCGCGCCTGGCCCGGACATCAAGGAGTCGCCGACCTTCACCCCGCCCGGGGCGAGGATGTAGCGCCGCGCCCCGTCCGCATAGAGCAGCAACGCGATGCGCGCGGAGCGGTTCGGGTCATACTCGATGGACTCTACCTTGCAGGGCACACCGGGCTTATTGCGCTTGAAATCTATGTCGCGCCACGACCGCTTCGCGCCGCCGCCGCGATGGCGGACCGTCATCTTGCCGCGGACGTTCCGCCCGCCGCTCTTGCGGATACCCTTGGTCAGGGGCTTGTGCGGCGATCGCCGCGTCAACTCCGAGAAGTCGGGGCGCACCGCAGCGCGAACGCCGGGGCTGGTGGGCCTCAATCGCTTCAACGGCATCGCTACGCTCCCTCGAACAGCTGGATCGTGTCGCCTGGAGCGACGGTAACGATCGCTTTCTTTGTCGCCGAGGTCCGGAGCCAGCGCCCGTTGCGCAGGCGGCGGTTCTCCCCAGCGGTGTGCACCATGTTTACATTTGTGACCTTCACGGCGTATGCCCGTTGCACCGCTTCGCGCACCTGGATCTTGTTCGCTTTGGGCATCACTTCGAAGACGTACTTGTTCTGCTCCTGGAGCAGGGTCGACTTCTCCGTGATCAGCGGACGCTTCAGCCCCTGGAAGATATGCATCAGGCCACCGCCTCCTGCTTCTTCACTCGGCGGGTGTCCGACCACAGTTCGTCCGTGCGCCGGACCGCGTCCGGGCTCATCAGCACCGCGTCGAATCGCACCAGGTCCAGCACGTTCACGAGGTCGGCGCGGATCGCCTTCACACGGGGGATGTTCCGCACGGCCAGACCAGCCTGCGATTCTGCCCCCAGCACTACCAACGCGGACCCCTTCACGTCGAAAGCGGAGAGCACGCCTGCCATCGCCTTCGTCTTCTGCTCTATGGAGTCCAGTCCGTCGACGACGAACAACCGTTCCACTGCCACCTTCCCGGACAGCGCCGTCCGTATGGCCTGGCGGCGCATCTGCTTTGGCATCCGCTGCCGGTACGACCGCGGCGACGGCCCGAACGCCACGCCGCCACCCCGGTGGTGCGGCGACTTCCAGGATCCCTGCCGCGCACGCCCCGTACCCTTCTGCGGGAACGGCTTGCGGCCGGTGCCGTTCACCTGTCCGCGCGTCAGCGTGCTGCTGGTACCGTGCCGCTGGTTCGCGCGGTGGTACACCAGTGCCTGGTGCAGCAACTCCGCGTTCTCCGCAGCGCCGAACACCACGTCGCTGACCTCCAGCGTGTCCGTGGCGCTCGCGTTCAAGTCGTACTGAGGAAGCTGCATCAGGAACGCTCCTCCCCTTCGTTCGGCTCCGCGGCCTCTTCGGCGGCCGCTTCATCGGCCTCAGCTTCGGTCGCAGGCTCGTCGGATGAACCTTCCGCTGCCTCAGCAACGGGTTGGTCAGACACGGGCTCCTCAACCTCTGAGGTGGGCTCGTCCTGCGATGCCTCTGTCCCAGGTTCCTCATGAGCGGGCTCGTCAGCCTCGGCTACGGGCGCTTCAGCGGTTGTCTCCTCAGCTTCGGCTACAGGTTCCTCTCCCGTGGGTTCCTCTGCCTCGGCCTCAGGTTCCGCGGCGGCCTCCTCAACCTCTGCAGCAGGCTCTTCCAATGTTGCATCCGCTGTGGGTTCCTCAGCCTCGACCACCTCCGCTACGGCCTCTTCCGTTGCCGCCTCTGCAACCTCAGCAACTGCCTCCTCCACCACGGTTTCCTCGACTTCAACGACCGGCTCTTCGGGGACGATACGCTCTGCCACGGGGACCCCGTGCGCGTAGCGCACCATCACCGTGGTGTTGCGCGCACCGGGCACCGCACCTCTAACGAAGAGCAGGTTGCGCGCTGCGTCGACATCAACCACCTTAAGCTTGCGGACCGTCTTGCGCTTGTTCCCCATGTGGCCGGGCATCTTCTTGCCCTTCAGGACGCGGCCCGGGTACGTGCCCGCGCCGATGGAACCGACCGCGCGGCCCCGGTCGCCCTGGCCGTGCGTCTTCTGACCGCCGCCGAACCCGTGACGCCGCATCGCGCCCTGGAAACCTCGGCCCTTCGTCGTCGAGACGACGTCCACGAAGTCGTCGGGTTGGAACTGCGTAACGTGCAACTCCTGCCCAATCTGGTATGACGTGACGTCGTCAGCACCGAACTCCCGCAGGTGACGCACCCGCGCGCCGGATGCTGCGAGATGCCCCGCCGACGGCCTGTTGAGCTGCTTAGCCGCTCCGTAGCCGATCTGCACGGCCTCGTACCCGTCGCGTTCCTCGGTGCGGACCTGCGTGACAACGCATGGCCCCACCTCCAGCACGGTAACGGGTATCACCCGCGCCTCTGCCGCAAAGAGGTGCGTCATCCCTATCTTTTTGCCTAGCAGTCCTTCGATCATCGTTCCGCTACAACTTGATGGAGATGTCCACTCCCGCAGGCATCTGCAGGCGGGTCAGTGCGTCTATCGTCTTCGAGTTGGGGTCCAGGATGTCCACCAGCCGCTTGTGCGTCCGGAGTTCGAAATGCTCACGCGAGTCCTTGTCGATGTGCGGGGAGCGGATCACGCAGAACCGCTTGATCCGCGTCGGCAGGGGAACCGGGCCGGACACCGCAGCGCCCGTCCGCTCCGCCGCCTCCACTATCTGCCCTGACGACTGGTCGACCAACTTGTGGTCGAACGCCCGCAGGATGATGCGGACCTTCTGTCCGGGCCCAGCGGGCTGGGCTCCTCGAGCTCGTGTTGTCTGTTCGACCACGCTGTTCTCTCCTACGCGCTGCGCGCCACGGCCTGCACCGTCGATTCCGGTGCCTTCTCGTAGCGCCCGAACTCCATGGAGTAGTTCGCCCTGCCCTGAGTAACCGACCGCAGGTCTGTCGCGTAACCGAACATCTCCACCAGCGGAGCGTCGGCCTCCAGCACCTGAGTGTCGCCCTGACCTTCCATTGACTTGATCCGGCCCCTGCGGCTGTTCAGGTCCGCGAGCACTTCGCCAAGGTATTCGCCCGGCGTGATCACCTGCATTTCCATGACCGGTTCCAGGAGAACAGGTCCGGCCTTGGACAGCGCGTCCTTCATGGCCATGGACGCCGCTATCTTGAATGCCATCTCGGATGAGTCCACCGCGTGGAAGGAACCGTCCACCACCGCGACTTTCACGTCCATCACCGGATAGCCCGCGATGACTCCCGTCAGCAATGCCTCCTCTGCGCCCTTGCTGACTGCCGGGATGTACTCCCGCGGTATCGCGCCGCCCACGATGCGGTTCTCAAACTGGAACCCGGCGCCCTGGGCGCCCGGCTCGATCTCCAGCACACAGTCACCGAACTGCCCTCGTCCGCCCGTCTGGCGCACGAAACGCCCATGTGCTTTCGCTGCACGCGTGACTGCCTCGCGGTAAGCCACCTGCGGACGCCCTATTGCAGCGTTCACGTGGAACTCGCGCTTCAGGCGGTCTACCAGGATCTCCAGGTGCAGCTCGCCCATGCCGGACATCACCGTCTGGCCGGTCTCCTTGTCGTACCGCACTCGGAACGTCGGGTCCTCTTCCGCCAGCTTGATGAGCGAGTCGGTCAGCTTGTCTTGCTCCGCCCGCGTGGATGGCTCGATAGCCACCGATATCACCGGTTCTGCGAACCGGATCGATTCCAGAACGATGGGTTGGCGCTCGTCGCAGATCGTTTCGCCCGTGAACGTGTTCTTCAGCCCCACCGCCGCGCCGATCTCGCCTGCCGATATACTCTCGGCTTCCTCTCGGTGGTTTGCATGCATGAACATGATGCGTCCCATCCGTTCCCGCACGCCCTTGGTGGAGTTGTAAACGCTCGCCCCGGCTTTCATGGAGCCGGAGTACACGCGGAAGTAGACGAGCCTCCCAACGTAAGGGTCCGATACCACTTTGAACGCCAGTGCTGCGAACGGTTCAGACTCGTCCGCCGTGCGCTCAGTCACTTCTTCACTGCTCGGGTGTTTTCCGGCCACCGCCGGAACGTCCAACGGCGACGGGAGGTAGTCCAGCACCGCATCCAGCACGAGCTGTACGCCCAGGCTCTGCAGTGCCGATCCGCATACCACAGGCACCGCGTGGTTCGCTATCGTCGCCCGCCGCAGGGCCGCCTTGATCTCTTCCGGAGAAGGTGTCTCGCCGGAGAGGAACTGTTCGAGCACATGCTCGTCGTTCTCCGCAACCCGCTCGATCATCTCCTCGCGTATCTGGGCAGTCTGTTCGCGCAAGTCGGGTGGTATCTCGCCCTCGCGCAACTCGCCGGACGCTCCACCGCGCTCGAAGAACCAAGCCTTCTCTTCCACCAGGTCGATGACCCCGTGGAACTGGTCCTCAGCCCCTATCGGGTACTGAA
>JAPOOH010000265.1 GCA_026713505.1 Chloroflexota bacterium
CGGCCACGCTGCGGGGAGGGAGTTCCTGCGGCGACGTCGTCATCGCGTCGGGGGTCGGCGACTGGGGAGACGGCCCGTTGATGCGCTGCACGGCGATGGTGCATGCGACCGCGCGCGTGCGGGAGGTCGTCACACCCGCCGACTGGCACGCGCTGTGCGCGTCCCACCCGCGCGTGAGATCGAAACCGGAGCCAAGCCCTCCTCCCCGATCTGGGCGGCACTACGCCCCGCTGGGCGTGGCACAGGAGGGCCCGGACCGCGATGGGATGCTCGTGCCGGACTGGAGCGCGCTCGCGGCGGACCTGGACGGCGTACACCTGACGTTCGCCGGGCTGCTGACCGTTCCGTTCGTGGAGCACGAGTCCGACGCGGGGCGCACGATGATGTGGTCGTGGGACACCGAGGGCACGACGTGGCTGCAAGGCGACTTCCTGCGCGCCGGGGAGCCGCTGCCACCCGCGCCGGAGGGCCTGGACTCGGACGAAACGGTCCGCTACCTGAGTGAGGACCACCTGGGCATCCCGCGTTCGGGGACCCTCATGCGGGCGCGGCACAGGCGTTGGTGGTGGCCGTTCGGGCGGGGCTAGCGGCGGGCTGTGGAGGGGGCCATGTAGATGCAGCGCTCCCAGGTGCGTTTGAGCGGGTCCGAGACGTGCACCGTCATGCTGCCGATGCCGGCGATCTCGATCACGACCGTCTCGCCGTCCTGCAGCGGGCAGAGCCCCTCGTGCCTGGATGCGAGTAGTGGCAAAGATTGCGCCTGTATGCTATGGACATGACCGAGTTCCGAAAGAGCAGACTCTGAGGAGAGGAAGCTCGGAGGTCTGGAATGCCCGGGTACAGGAAGAAAGTGTGCCGGGAGTGTGGCCGGGTTTATGTGCGCCGGTATGTGCGGACATCCGGCACTCTGGGCTGGTGCGGTCAGAACTGCTACATGAAGGACTACCAGCGGCGAAGAGAGGGCAAGGCGGCTGGCGAGCCGCCCGATCCAGTCGACGACAGTGCCATTCAAGAGCCGCGGGTTATAGAAGCCCTTGCCTATGTGCTCCGGGGAGACTCTAAGGAGAGGGAGGCGATGGTTGAGAAACAGTCGTCCGGCGAACTCGAAGATGACGGCGAGATAGGGGAGTTTCATCTCGATGTCGTGGCGGACCGTGCCTTCGTTCCACAGACGCGGTTCGGCGAGGACAACAGCGTCGGCGTCGAGTGGGTGGGTCGTTGCTGGGTCTGGCTGACCGATGGCGCGGCGCCGACGCTCATGGACGCGGTGGTCCGGAGCGGAGAGGTCGCCAAGCTGTTGGAACCGGGCGAGGTGCGTCGTGTCCGAGCGGTCCAGCGGAGCGTCGAGACACGGGAGGGCGTTGTGGATGGGCTCGAAGTGTGGATGGAGTTCAAGGAGGATCCTGAGCCCGACCGGAGAGCTGCTGCCAGAGGGCTTTGGGAGGGAGGGAGGGTCCTCATCGCAGACCGTGCTCGGGAGGAGATCAGAGCCAAAATCGGCACGTTGGTGAGGTTCACTGCGGGCGTCGTCGAGGTGGACGGTAGGCGGTACAGCGTGGGACTGAGAGACCTGGAGCCGGTCGACAGCCCTCAAGAGTCGCCGCCGGGAACGGGAGCGGCTTCTGACGGAAGCTAGTCGCCTCCGATTCCTCTCCTGACCACGTCCTGGGGTCTCATCGCCTGACGACGCTCTGGGGGTCTGCCCTCGACGCTCTGCGGTTGAGGGCGCGGTCGAGGACTCATGAGGTTGATGCTCCGTTTCGTGTTGACGGATCAGGTCCCGAGGAAGGGGGAACGGGGTTCGAATCCCTCCCCGGGGGTGAGCCAGGCGCGTCCCAGAGGTCCCTCCCGCTCCAGCAGTCCCCGATGGGAGACCATCAGGGGAACGGGCGTCCTCGTGCGCACCATCTCCTCGAGGGCGACGCGCAGGAAGTGGGTGGCGGCCAGGTCTTCGTGAAAGACCACGAGGACGGCGGGCCGTGCGCCGTGGTCGTCGATGGGCCGGTGGGAGGAGTAGTAGCGGAGGTAGGGAGCGAGGCGCTCCGCCATGGTGACGGGGCGCACGGCCCGGCGCTCCCATTCCAGGAAGAAGGGCCAGACGACGCCCTTCCTTCGCAGGATGCCGAAGGCGTCGGGGTGCACGGACCGCATCCCGCCGAAGTGCCGGAAGTAGCGTGAGGCTCTGACGGGCGGGTCGAGCTGGTCGGTCTCGCAGTCCATGCTGCGGGCATGAGTCGCCAGCGCCGCGATGAAGCCGTGGACGGCGGTGGTGTGCTCGGCGTCCCTGAGCAGCTGCCGGCTGCGCCTGCCGGAGACGCTGCGCCAGTCTCCGGCATCGTAGGGGGCGGCGCTCCACCGCTTCCTGGCCCCGCCCACGGCGACGCGATCCCTGCGGGCCAACATCGCCAGCGCCAGGTCAGTGAGGGCCAGGCGGCGGCCCGATGCGGGGGTGCGGACCATCATCCCGAAGGCCTCCAGGGCGGCGATGAGCTGGGACGCCCGCGGGCGGGAGACTCCCAGCAGTGCGGCCAGGTCTCGCAGTCCGAGCCAGGGCCAGTCGGAGACCAGGTCGAGGGCGCGCTTCTCGGTTGGCCTCAGCAGGGCGGGCAGCAGATAGCCGGGGGCATCGCCGCCCGGAGCGTGCTCGTCGACGTCGGGGGGAGGGGAGGCCCCCCGCGTCAGGGGCCGCTCGACGGGAAGCGCCCCCCTGCGGTCCATCCGGTCGATGACGGCCCGAAGGCTGACGGCGGCATTGACGGAGCGCAGCCGCCACACAGGGTCGTCCGGGGACGCCGCGACCGCCTCCCGCTCCAGGGCGAAGAGCGCCTCGACCGGCGCCTGGGCGAGGAACCTTCGGGCGTGTCGCAGCCGCACCTCGTCGGGGGCGATCAGCAGGACGGCCCCGGGCTGCGGCCCGTGGGTGAGCCGCCAGAGGCGCTTGGAGAAGCCCGTCCTATCGGTGGTTGGGCCCTGCCGGACGATGCCGACGGTCCTGCCGCCGGGGAGGGTCACGGCGGCGTCCATGGGCATGGCGCGGTACCAGCGGAATCGGACCGGGTGAGCGGTGTTCGCCATGGCGGAGGCGATGCGGTAGACGACGGCCACGGCGTCGAGGCGCTCCAGGAGGACGCGCCGCCACCGGGCCGAGACGGGGTGGTCGCGGAGCAGGTCTTCCGGACCCGTGTTCCGGGCATGGGCCAGCCGGCGGATCCCGGCGGCGGTGAGGTGAAACCTTCTCGTTGGCGGAGTCAGCCCGGTCCCGTGGGGGACGGAGGCGATCAGCCCCGCGTCCTCCAGCCTGGGGATGGCCCTGTAGCCCCCGCCCCTCGACCAGCCGGAGAGGGCGACCATCTCCAGCCGGTCGAGGAAGGGCATGTCGGCCAGGAGCCCGAGTATCTCGCCGTCCACGGGCCTCATTCCTCGAGCTCCTCGTCGGCCGCCCCGTCCGCCGTCTCGTCCGCGGTATCCGGGGCGTCGCCGCCTGGGTTCTGGTCGCGCTTGCTGCGCTGGTTGCGCCGGGGCTGCTGCTGGGACTGGCCATCGCTGTCCGCCGTCTGGGTCTCCTGGGCCTTCCGGAGCTTCTCCAGCTCCGCGCGGTACTTGTCCACCAGGTCCTGCAGCTCCGCGTCCCGCCGTTCGAGGTCGCCGGCCGGTGTGAGATAGCTCTCGGCCCGGGCGCGGATGCGGTCGGCCGCATCCGCGTCTCCCGGCTCCGGCATCGCAACCCTCATGGAGAAGGCGTCCATCCGCTCCTTGCCCACGGTGGCGCGGACGTAGCACTGGTGGACGGGCAGCGACGTGATGTCGTCCTCGGTGACCCGCTCCCTGCCCAGCTCCCAGACGAGCTGGCGGGCGTCCGAGCCCGCCACCTGGAAGACGGCGAGACAACCCACGTTGGCGAGCAGGGTGTCGCGCATGGTGCGAGAGAGGTCGTCGAGCTTGGCGAGGCTCTGGGTGGCGAGGATGAAGGATGCGCCGAACTTGCCCAGCTCGCTCAGCATCGACTCGTAGTCGACGCCGGGCATCGACTGCATCTCGTCGACCACCACCAGCGCCCCACGACGCTGGTGCAACGGCAGACTGCCCTGCTCACGGATGACCGAATCGACGAGGTTGAGGAGGGATGCGCCCACCAGTGCGGCCACGTCGCGGCCCACGGTGCCCTGGGAGGTGGAGACGAGCAGGATGCCGCCGTCATGGATGACCCTGCGCAGATCGATGGTGGAACGGGACTGGCCGAGGATGGCCCTTGCCCGCTTGGAGGATGCGTAGTAGGAGAGACGGGTCTGCACCGGGGCCAGGGCGTCGGCGCGGGTCTCCCGCCGCCAGCCGAAGAAGTCCCTGGCCCACCACTGGAGCAGGTAGGGATCGTTGACCTTGGCCAGCACGTCGGCGCGGAAGTCGTCGTCGGCGAGGATGCGGAGGCCGTCGAGGATGGTGTACTGGTCGCCCGCCTCCGTCCGCTCGTTCGCCTCGTGCAGGCTCTTGACGGTGAACTCCAGTATGGACTGCATCCTCGGTCCCCACTGGTTCCACAGGCCCCTGGCGATGCGCACCACGGAGTCGGCGGTGCGGTCCCTGTCGGCGAAGATGCGGGTGTCCAGCAGGTTGATGCCGGGGGCGCCCCGCTCGTCGGCCAGGTCGATGAGGCGCACCTGCTCGATGAGAGGCCCGGGGACGTGCTCCAGCAGTCCGCCAACGAGGTCGGCATGGGGGTCCACGACGACGATGGCGTCTGAGTCCCTGCCTGCCGCCTTCTCGCGCATCTTGTGGGCGACGAGGTGGTGCATGAGGGTGGACTTGCCCATGCGGGTGCGGGCGACATAGAGATGGTGCCGTCTGAGCAGGTCGTCGGGGAAGTGGACCTTCCGGGGCGTCCCGGTCACGGTGTCGCCGACGTGGGCGCCGCCGCTGACGCTGCGGGCGGTGGGCAGCAGCACCTTCGCCCCGGCGCGGGCCACCAGGGGCGTCTCGTCCCGCGCACCCGGCGGGTGCCAGAGGCAGGCCGCCTCGCGGACGCCCAGGACGCTGCGCCTGCCGAAG
>JAPOOH010000266.1 GCA_026713505.1 Chloroflexota bacterium
CCCACCGCGTGTGCTGCCCGCGCACGTGTGGCCTGGCGGCCACCTGCCGGATTCCCGCCGGTGCGGGAATGACGGAGACTTCACACGTTCGCTGCTTCGCGGGCGTTGGCTTCCTCGACGAGACGGTGGATGCCTCGGACCTGCGAGCTGAAGGCGAAGGCGAGGATGGTGACGACGATGACGGCGCCGCCGCCGAGGGCTATGGCGAAGGGGGTGGAGGTGTACTGGGCTATGAAGCCCGCCTGCAGCGCGCCCATGGGCGCGAGGCTCCACATGATGCCGCGCAGCCCCATCACCCGCCCGCGGAACTCCGTGGGCACCAGCAGGTTGAGCAAGGTGTTGGAGGCTGTCTGGAAGATTGAGTAGAGCCCGCCGCTCGCGGCGGCCATGGCGAGCGCGAGCCAGTACCACTGCATCTCTCCGTTGACTCCGAAGAGCACCACGGACAGCCCGAGCAGGCCCGCGCCACCGCCGAGCATCCAGGCCCTGCTCTGCTGCTGCCCGAAGGAGGCGGAGAGGAAGATGCCGGTGAGCCCGCCGACTCCGCTTGCCGTCTGCAGCAGGCCGAGTCCCTCCGGCCCCAAACCCAGTGTGTCCGCCGCGAACGCGGGCAACAGCCACTGGTAAGAGAGGCCGAAATAGCCGATGGAGAAGCTCATCATGAGCAGAATCAGGAAGATGCGGTTCCGCGCGACGAACCCGAGCCCGTCCGCGATGTCGTGCAGGACGGTGCGCCCCGTCGCGCGGCGCAGCTCCGGCAGCCTGATGGTAACGATGACGATTGCCATCCCCGCGAACCCGGCCGCGATGAGGTAGAGCGCGACCGCCGCACCCAGATGGAAGTCTCCCGTGATGCCGCCAACGATGGCGATGGGCATCGCCCCGACCATCGGCGAGAAGACCCGGGTGCCGTTCCAGACGCCTTGGTTGAGCGCGGTGGCGAACAAGAACTGCTGCCGCTCCACGAGGGCCGGCCAGATGACGCGTCGCGCCGGCTGGTCCAGCGACGTGGAGATGCCGATGAGGAATGCCGAGGTGACGATGTGCCAGACCTCGACCCGTCCCACCAGGACGAGCGTCGCCAGGACCAGTATGACCAGCGCCGCAACTCCCTCGCCCAGCACGATGAGGCGCCGCGGGTCCAGGCGGTCGGCCAGCGCTCCGGCCACGAGGTTGAAGGCTATGGCCGGGACAGCCTGCGCAGCGGCTACGTACCCGAGGACGACCACCTCGCCGGTGATGTCATAGAGCAACCAGCCCTGGGCTGTCATGAGCGCCTGCTGGGACGTGACGCTGCCGATGAGGCCGAGCCAGTAGCGTCGGTAGTCTCTCCGTCGGAGGACGACGAGGAACTCGAAGCGTCGGGCCAGGAAGTCGCGCACAGGTTTACGTTACGCCTGTTCCCGTGCTCCGTCGAGGAGTCAGGAGAATGAACATCGGCGGACAGGATGGACAGGACGGGGGACCAGTCTTGGGGTCTCCCGAAGGCTGAATGGCTACAGTGACGCGTACCAGTCGGCGAGCGCGTGCCCGACCTCGTCCGGCGAGTCTTCCTGGATGAAGTGCAGCCCCCGCACGGTCACCTCGCGCTGGTTGGGCCACGCGCGGCAGAACTCGCGCTGCGCGCCAGTGAGGATGATGCCGGGTTCCGCGTTGACGAACAGCTTCGGCAGGTCGCTGGCCGAGAGCCAGTCCGCGTAGCGCTGCACGAGTTCGACCACGTCGATGGGCTCGCCGTCGAGGGGTATCTGCCGGGGCCACGTAAGTGTGGGCCGTCGCGACTCGCCCGGCTCCACGTAGGGCCGGCGGTAGGTGTCCATCTCCTCGTCGTCCAGGGTGCGCATGATGCTGGCGGGCAGGACGCGCTCCACGAAGACGTTCTTCCGCAGGACGATCTCCTCGCCGGCCGGGGAGCGCATCGCCTGGAAGATGTTGCGCGCCTGCTCCGGCCACTCGTCCCACGACATCGGTCGGACGATGCCTTCCATGTAGGCGATGCCCTTCACCCGGTCGGGATGGCGGCACGCCCAGTCGAAGCCGAGCGCGGAGCCCCAGTCGTGCCCGACGAGCACGACTTGCTCGGTGAGGCCCAACGCTTCGAACCAGGCGTCGAGGTAGCGGGCGTGGTCGGCGAACGTGTACGAGCCGCCGGGCGCCTTGCCGGAGTCGCCCATGCCGATGAGGTCGGGAACGAGGCAGCGGGCCTGCCCGGACAGGTGCGGGATGATGTTGCGCCACAGGTAGGAGGAGGTGGGGTTGCCGTGGAGGAAGACGACGGGGCCGCCTTCCCCGGTGTCGACGTACGTCATCGTGCTGTCGAGGACGTTGGCGGTGCGACGTGGGTGCGGGTCTGCTGCGGTCATGGGTAGGTCCTTCGTGCCGTGCCAGGGTTCGATGGAAGGGGCGAGCCCGTCCTGCCAATTGGCAGGGCGTATCCTATCAACAGTGTGGTTCGACCGGCTCACCATGATGGTTCGACAAGCTCACCATGAGCGGGGTGCCATGATGGTTCGACAGGCTCACCGCGAGCCGTTGGGCCGCTGATACCAAGGAGATTGACCGTGACTGAGCACCCGACACTCGGCGATTTCATCCTCGGCTTCGAGGGGCTTGGCATCATGCGCTCCTGGACGGTGGCCCCGGACGTCGTCAAGGCGCGGGTGCGGGGCATCGTCGAGATGGCAGGCCGCCTCGACGAGGAGCCCTGGTCGAGCTTCGTCGTCGTGGGCGAGAAGGCGGTCACCGACGGCTACGCGGAGTGGGCGGCGGTCTACGACGCTCCCGGCAATCCCGTGCTGATCGCCGAGGAGCCGGTCGTGCGGGAGGTGGTCTCGCGCTACCCGGTCGGCGACGCGCTCGATGCGGCATGCGGTACGGGCAGGCACGCCGCGCACCTTGCCTCGGCGGGCCACCGGGTTGTCGGCGTCGACGCGACGTCCGAGATGCTGGAGCACGCGAGGGCGAAAGTCCCCTCTGCGCGATTCGAGACCGGCGACCTCACCGCACTCCCGCTCCCGAACGGCGCCGTGGACCTCGCCGTCTGCTCGTTCGCTCTCACTCACTGCGCCGACCTGGGCCCGCCGACAGGGGAGCTCGCGCGGGTGGTACGGCCCGGCGGCCACGTGGTCATATCAGACGCTCACCCGTTCTCGGTGATCCTCGGCGCGCAGGCGCGCTACCGGCCCGTCGACGCAGAGCGCGGGTTCGTCCGCAACCACGTGCACCTGGCGTCGGACTACCTGGCGGCCTTCCAGGCGGCGGGGCTGGACGTCGTTGGGTGCATCGAGCCGCTCTGGGGCGACGAGGAGATCGCCACGTTTGAGTTCGCGAAGGACTTTCCGGACATGCTCTCCGCAGCGGTGAGGGGCTTACCCATCGTGGTCGTGTGGGAGCTCGAGAAGCGCGCGTAGCGTCCACCCCGATTCACCCTCACCCCAACCCTCTCCTCTTGTAGGGACCGTTGCACAACCCATGGCCCTCCCCCCTCCAACCCTCTCCCGCCATCGGGAGAGGGAGCAGACAATTCCCCCGCCCTCCGCCAGTTCACCCTCACCCTAGCCCTCTCCCCTCGAGGGAGAGGGGATCAGACCCTCGTTTAATCCCCAGCCGCGCACTTGGCGGAGTGACGCAAGGGTCTCATCAAAAGGGGAGGGATCAGCCCGCCGGCGCCGTATCGGGCGCGGGGGCAGGTTGCGGGCGCCGGAAGAGCCTGCCGAGCAGTCGCGGGATGCTGTCGTTGAACAGCATGTAGACGATGGGCAGGACGATGAGAGTGAGCGCCGTGGAGCTCATCAGCCCGCCGATCACGACCGTCGCCAACTCCGCGCTGATGATGCCTCCGCTGCCTTCGGTCGCGATCGCGAGGGGGAGGAGTGCGAAGCTCGTGGTGAGCGCCGTCATGAGGATGGGGCGCAGCCGCACGCGCGCGCCGGAGACCAGCGCGTCGTAGACGGCCATCCCCCTGTCGCGCTGTTGTTCCACGAACGCGATGAGGACGATGGCGTTGGTGACTACGATGCCGATGAGCAGCAGCATGCCCATCATGGCGGGCAACCCGAGGGAGCGCCCGGTCAGCGCCAGCGCGGCGAACACGCCGATCAGCGCAAGGGGCAGCGTCGTGATGATGACGAACGGGTTCCGCAGCGAGCCGAGGCTGGCGACCATGACGAGGTAGACGAGGACGATGCCGACGGCCATGGAGATGAAGACGGCCTGGAAGCCCTCCGCGATGTCGGCGAAGATGCCGCCGCTCTCGACGCTGACGCCGGGCGGGAGTTGCAGCGCGTTGATCTTCTCCTGGACGAGGATACCCACGGCCTGCGCGTCGTCCGCGGTGATATCGCCGGTGATGCCGGCGGAGCGGACGCCGTCGGTGCGGCTGATCTCGACGGGCCCCTCCCGCATGGAGAGTTCGGCGATCTGATCCAGGGGCGCTGAGCCGACCTGACCTGCGATGATGAGGGAGCCCAGGCCGCTCAGTCCTCCGGCGGCGCGAGGGTCTCCGGAGACGACCACGTCGAAGGTCTGGCCTTCTATGGTCATCGTCGTCACGGTCTGGCCGATGAGGTACTGGCTGAGCTGGAAGCCTACCTGGCGCGTGGTGAGGCCGAGGAACGCGGCCTTCTCCGGGTCCACCTCTATGGCGACCTCCGGGCGGGCCTGCGTGACGGTGTTCTCCAGGTTGACGACTCCCTCTATCGTGCCGAGGGACGCGGTCAGCTCGCGTGAGACGCCGGCGATGTCGTCGTAGTCGGGTCCGGTTACGACGATGTCCACGCCGCCTGCCGGAGGACCAGCCTGTATCTCGGTGATGCTGACTTTGATCCCGGGCTTCGGGAGCTCCTCCCTGAGTATCTCGGCGATGTTTTGAGGAGCGTCCTCGCCGAGGGTGACGATGAACTCGGCACGCCGGGCCTGTCCGCCACCGGTGAACCCGAACTCAGAGGCGCCGATGGTCACCGAGTAGAGGTCGGAGAAGTCGTTCAGCCGCTCTTCGATTTCGACAACTTCCGCAAGGGTCTGCTCGGGGGGGCCTCCAGGCGGCAGGGTCAGTTCGATCTGCAGGGTGTCGGTTTCTCCTCCGAACAGATTGACGGGGATGACGGCCAACAGGCCGAGGCTAGACAGCGTGATCAGGAAAGCTGCGAGCAGCGTGATGAACCTGCGCCGCAATACCCAGCGCAAGATGGCCGAATACACGCGTTGCAGGGAGGTCTCCGGCAGGGCCAACTCGCCCTCGTCGCCCGCTCCATCCGGCAGGTCGCCGGGGCGGAGGAGGTAGGCGCCGAGGACGGGAACGGCGGTGAGCGCTACGAACAACGACGCAATGAGCGCGAAGGTGACGGGGAGCGCGAAGGGCGAGAAGAATGCGCCGAACAGGCCGGGGATGAACGCCAGCGGGAGGAAGACGACCACGGTGGTCAGGGTTGAGGCGAGGATGGCGGGGCCGACCTCCGTGGTGGCCTCCAGCGCCGCCCGCCACCGCTCGCGGCCTCCCTGGATGTGGCGGTAGACGTTCTCCAGCACGACGATGGAGTCG
>JAPOOH010000267.1 GCA_026713505.1 Chloroflexota bacterium
CGCTGGAGAGGTGCTGGAGTGGCTGAACAGGGCTGCCTGCTAAGCAGTTGCGCGGGATACCGCGCCGAGGGTTCGAATCCCTCCCTCTCCGCCACGCCGGGGTGGTTTCACGGTTCGGGCCACGACCGCAACCACTGACGACCTCCACACCTACAACGATGCTGTCACCTTTCCCGTCTGCGAAATGCTGGCCCGGGGAGAGGACCTCGGGTTTTGGGCCAACGTCCGCGCCAGGAGCGCGACCGGACTCTCCCTCCCGTTCAACTGTGTCGATGCCGATGAGTTGGTAACGGGTACCATCTGGCTGATTGGCAGCGAGCGGGGCCGGTACTGGTCCAGTCGCTGCAACCAGACGGGGCATGCTCCCGTCAAGGAAAATAGGGAGCAGCTCACGAGGATTCCCGTCCACTAGATGCGGCGCTGCGCGCTCGCGCTCGCCGCGGCCCTGGCCGCATCGTGCGGCGGCGATTCCGGCCCTTCCACCATACCGGCGCCACCCCCCAGGGTGGCGCCGCCCATCTCCCTCGCCTGGGCCAACGTCCCGGGACAACTGTCGCTGCGGGTCGGCAACACGCACAACATCCGACTGAACCTCACGGCGACCATCAGTGCGCGCTTCCAAGTGGAGTCCGACAACTCGCGGGTTAGCGTCACCAACGCCCTTCTGTACGGCGGGGTGTTCACCGCGACCATCCGGGGCCTATCGGCCGGGCCGGATACCGTCCGGCTCACCGTGACGGCTCAAGGCTACGAGACCGCGCAGACGAGCTTCTCAGTTACTGTTGAGCGCCGCACCACGCCGCCATCACCGCCAGACCCGATCCCCAACGACCCGCGCTTCCAACACACCTTCTGGCGGGCAATGGTGTTCGATGCCCACGAGTGCCCGCGCGCTGGGACGCGCAAGAGCGGCGCCGCCTCGTACCCATCGGTCGAAAATCGGGGCGTCGCCGTTCTGTCCACGACGAGCCCGAGCTTCCACATCCGCACTCACGACGATGTGGGCAACAGGACCTTCTCCAGTTCGGAGATCGAAGCGCTGCGCCGCGAGATTCCGCGCGCCGTCGAAGCCCTGACCGAAGTTCGCTTCCGGGGCCAGATTCTCTGGAACGAGTCAGCTTTCGAGCGCGCCGGGTGGATCTCGATAACCCAAGTGAGGAACCTCGGCGGCGATGTCTGCGGACGGGCCTACATCGGTGCGTCCCCCGGAGCCATCGAACTCGTGGCGGATGTCGGGTGTCCCCTCGGACCACTGATCACCCACGAAATCGGTCACGCAATGGGTTTCTTCCACGTATCGAGCCCCAGCGACGTGATGTACCCCACTATCGGCAGCCGGGCCAGCTTCTCGAACCGAGAGACCTACCATGCCCGGCTCGCCTACCAACTGGGGCGGGGCCACCCCTACACTGACGGAAGCCTCACTGCGGAACAACGGCGGGGGCCCGGCGAAGCCGAGCCACCCGAGCAGGTGATCGTGTGTCGGTCCCGCTAGGGATAACCTAGTATGTCCAACAGGGCCATTGCGTTACCGCGTCTTCCCGGAACGCTCCCGCCCTTACAAACGAATAGGAGATTCCCTTGCGTCCAGTGTCACTCGCGCTTGCGCTGCTGCTAGCCGGCCCGATCCCCGCTCATGCCTCGGTGCCGTCCTTCGACATCGAAGCCTCGATGCGCGCCTACGTGGTGTCCGTCCCTGTCCAGGTTCCCGCCTGCGCCCGGGCCGAAGCTGAGGGCCGCGGCGCCGCCGATGATCGAGTCAGCGGAAACGGTTGGCTCATCGGCAGCATCTTGCTTCCGATCGTCGCCTTCGGCGCGCTGGCGTCCAATCCCGTGCCGAACTCCACTCTCCTGATGGGGAGGTCGGACGAAGAGGCTGCCTGCTTCTCGGAGGGGTACCGCCAGCAGGCGCGGGGCAAGGTGCGGCAGAAGGCGCTGATCGGAGGACTCATCGGGTTCGCCTTGGGCTTCGCCGTCCTGAGTGGGGCGAACGAGTAGTGAGAGATGCGAGAGGCTGCCGTCCGTACCGGTTACGCAGCCGGTGGCGAGCAGCAGGGCCGCGAGCAGGGTAGAGCGCATCAGCCGCCCTCGGGGAAGATGCAGCGCAGCAGGTCTATGTCGTTCCATTGCAAGGACCTTGCCGCACATGTTGGAGGCCAGCTCGGCGCTGCTGTCGTCGCTGAGGGAGAGGAAGACGTTGGTCCGGAGGGACTGGAGGAGCGTGCGCCACGCGTCCTGCCCGGTCAGCACGCTCTTGAGCGAGCTGATGGACTGGGTGGCGACGATGGGGATGACGCGTGACTGGCGGGTGAGGGCGAAGGCTTTTTCGTCGCCGGCGGGGTCGTCCTCTCCCACGGATGCGAAGCTCTGGTACTCGTCGCAGAGAAACACGGCGGGGCGGAAATAGCGGTTGGGGTTGGTCTTGATCTGGGCCGGGCGGGTGA
>JAPOOH010000616.1 GCA_026713505.1 Chloroflexota bacterium
AGAAGGCGACCTAGCGAATGGTAACGTGCCTTGGAGTGACCCGCCAAGCACAGACTTCCTCAAGGCCAATTCCTATCTAATGCTGGACACGCGGCACTTTGACCACGACTTCACCGACCGGCTGCTGGCGGCACTTTCCGAGGAAGGACCGCTAGATGAGCAGATGGACGGGCTGTTGGTACACGGAGAGAATTTTCAGGCGTTGAATCTGCTGCAAGCGCGGTATCATGGGCAAGTACAGTGTATTTATATTGATCCTCCGTACAACGCCAAGTCATCGGAAATTATCTACAAGAACACTTATCGGGACTCCAGTTGGATCTCCCTTATCGAGAATAGGCTAGCAGAGGCACGCAACCTTGAATCCGCCCAAGCAGTGGTGGTAATAGCTATTGACGAGGTTGAGCAGGAATACCTTGGCTGTCTCCTAAATGTAGTGTTTGCAGACAAGGCGAAGACCTGTGTCACTGTCGTTCACAATGCGACAGGGCAACAGGGCAAGAACTTCTCGTCAACGCACGAATACGCCTATTTCTTATATCCCATCAATGGTCAGAGTATTGGACTCCAAGAACGCGCAGACGATCCAGACATCCGACCTCTCAGGGATGTCAGTAAGGGCGAACATCTACGGACGGATGCAGCTAACTGCTTCTATCCAATCCTTGTACTTGATGGTGAGATCATCGGCTTTGGTGAGGTGTGCCCTGATGACTTCCACCCTGAAGGAATCAACGTGGTTCGGGAGGATGGAATTGTTGAGGTTTATCCGATTGACCCTTCCGGGACAGAGCGTAAATGGGTATTTGCCCGGCAGAGTGTCGAGGACATAAGGGCCGAACTCTTCGCAGAACAGGATGCTGAAACAGGTGAGTGGGACATCATCCGGGAAAAGACCCACTTCAACTATAAGACGGTGTGGACCGGAAAGCTATATTCCGCCAATTCGTGGGGGAGTAGAGTACTCAATAACACTTTGAAGGATAATAAGTTTTCCTATCCTAAGTCGGTACACACTGTTCGGGATTGCATTGACGCGGCCCTCAATAACGAATCGTCCGGTACAGTACTCGACTACTTCGCTGGCTCCGGTACCACCGGCCATGTGGTCATCAACCTCAACCGCGAAGATGGTGGACAGCGCAAGTATGTTCTCGTAGAGATCGGCTATTACTTCGACACAGTTCTATTGCCACGCATAAAAAAGGCCGTCTATTCGCCGGATTGGAAGGATGGCAAGCCGGTTTCGCGCAAGAAAGATGGCAAGCCGGTTTCGTGCAAAGGTGTTACTCAGTTGTTCAAGTATATTCGGCTGGAATCCTACGAAGATACGATGGACAGCCTTGAAGTGACGCCACCTTCAGAAGCACAGCAAAATTTGTTGGCTGATAATCACGCGTTGGCTGAGGATTATCGGTTGCGCTACGCGCTCGGTGTGGAAACGGCTGGTAGTGCGTGTTTGCTGGGAAAGGTGTTCGCTGATCCCTTCTCCTACACGCTCTCCGTGGTGCGGGATGGTGTGCGTCGTGAAGTTCAGATTGATCTGCCCGAGACTTTCAACTACTTGATCGGTTTACGCGTAGCGTTCCACCAGCGGATTGACGGTGTGCTCGCTATCAAAGGCACGGACCCCGAAGGGCGCAACTGTCTGATCCTCTGGCGCAATCTCGACGAGACGGACTACGCCGCGCTGGATGCTTGGTTTGATCGCAACCGCGAGCAGGTCACCGAACCGCTGGATGTTATTTACACCAACGGAGATCATACGCTAAACGCCATGCAACAACCGGGCGAGAATTGGACCGCTAAGACCATTGAGCCCATTTTTCGTGAATTGATGTTTGGAGAGACCAGCGATGAACAATAATCAAGACCATGTTCATGTTTGGGGCCTGTGCGTCCTTCTGCCTATCTCGTACATAAACACTGTAAGATGAAAGCCGACGATCCATGACACGCCTACAAAGTCGCCTCGCCCTCCATCGCTTCGTTTGTCGGGAATTCGGCTACGATGACATGGACGCGATGCTTGAACGGTTGCACTATGCCCAAGGCGAACTCATCTCAGAAGGCGCGAGCGACTATGCCCAGGCACTGAGTCCGCATCCCACTCGCGCCCGTGTTACCGCCGACCAGTTTGCCGAATACGACGCCAACATCGCGGCGCACAGCCGCCAGCTTCGTATGACAGAGGAACACGGCCGGACTTGGAAACCCCATCAATACCTCGCCCTGTTATTCACCGAACACTATTTACAACGCTATTTCGACGACCCCGAGGCCCTATGCGCCGACTTGAACCATGAGAAGGCCAGCCATCGACCAACTGCGAGCATGCCGGACTACACGGTAGAAGACCTGCACACTCTCGCTTTCCAGAGCGCGACGGGTTCTGGCAAAACGCTCCTCATGCACGCCCATATTCTGCAATACCGACATTACTTGGACCGTGCGGGAAAGCGGCTAAACAATATTGTGCTGGTGACGCCGAATGA
>JAPOOH010000268.1 GCA_026713505.1 Chloroflexota bacterium
TGAACCTCGGCTACACGTGGCATGCGACGGCGGTGTTCGCCTACATGGCCTTCGTCGTGGGCGGCAACCTGATCGTGTCCATCTACCGGCTCGGCGACAGGAACAGGCAGATCTGACGCGCGGGGCTCGGGGGAGCGCTGACTATCGGTGCAACAAGACAACTGGGATGCAATTTCGGCAAACAGTATGTCCTGCAACCGTTGTGGACACTCCGAATGAACTTCATGCCGTGTCGGCGCAGGTTGTCCGCTGACCGTGCACATAACTCCTAGTGGACTGTGCGCGACGCCCCGCGTGCGGGCCTGGGTTCGTGAACATCGCAGGAGTCGAAGAGTCCAAAACTACCGTATGTACAGACCTGCGGGGATGAATCGGTCAAACTGCCTCTCCATCAAAGGCTTCTTGGACGGAGACGACCTGACCGGAGACCAGTGGAACACGCGATTGTTGCGGGAGGGTTGACGCGCCTTGGTGCTGACTCTCCCGTCGTCTTGCTGCTTCGCATCTTAGAGCTGACGCAACCCCCGGTACGATCCGGGTGGCCATGTGTGCATCGCGCTGTGCTCCGCCGTGTTCCGGCAGTCCACCGTTTCTCAGGCCGGGGCAGCTCCCGGGAGAGGCCTACATCTTCAAGGGACTACGGGCGGTTTGCGGCACCCGCGCATTCCGCCATCTCGATGAGAGATAGACAAGGAGACCGGCATTGAGAATCGCGAGGGAAGACAGAGTGGGGATCAATCTGAGATGGACGACGATCGGAATAGCCTTGGCGGCAATCACCGTGCTGGTAGTCGCGCTGGTGTGGTTCCCGGGGTCCGCACGAGCCGATGCCACAACCCCATCCAATATCGGCGTGTTGGTCACGGGGGAGACGTCCGCCACCATAGTCTGGCAGGCGGTGGAGAGCGCCAGGGACTACCGCGTGAGGTATGCCCCAGGCGATGAGAATTACCGGGGATGGAAGAACCTCGACTGGAACAAGTACCCGACGGGAACGTCCGTGGATCTGACCAACCTTGCAGCAGAGACGGAGTACAAATTCCAGGTGAGAGCCCGCTTCGAAGGATCTCCATCGTCGCCATGGAGTGTCGAGCAGCGGTTCACCACGCACGCTCCCGAACCCACGGCGGAGCCCGCGATCGAGCGACAGCACGAGACGGGCAGCGTGAGCATCACTTATCACGGG
Organism: Chloroflexota bacterium; assembly: GCA_026713505.1. Classification (GTDB taxonomy): domain Bacteria; phylum Chloroflexota; class Dehalococcoidia; order Lucifugimonadales; family Australimonadaceae; genus Bin16. The sequence goes on from JAPOOH010000268.1 coordinate 1,187, forward strand.
AATAACGCCGAACCACGCGCGAGGAACCTCGCAGTGGTCCGGCGGGACCATAAGGACGTGCACTTCACGTGGGAGACATGGACAGATTCCGACGGAGACGCTTTCGTCGGACACTACGTTCTGTATCGCGAGTGGAGGGGTGCAAACGCAGGTTCCATCCTGTGTCTCCACATGAACATACCCGCATCACACACGTCCTACACGGACACGTCGGTGGCGTCCTATCACCCCGGAGGGAATGAGGCCACCTACGAGTACCGGCTGTATACCAGAAATGGTTCGCTCAGCAATATCACGACCTGCGACCGGGACGCGTGGCCGACGGCCACTAACCTGGAGTACGTCAAGATCGTCGTTCCGGTGAACCACCACGAGGACGTCTACGCAGCCACGAACACCGGAACGGTGCAGCACAACGACCCGCAGGTGCCGGTCATCACCAGCCTGACCGCCGAGAAGAGTTCCAGCAGGGCGCAAGGCAACCACATCGAGGTCCAGTGGAGCGCGATCTCGTACGCGCCGGGCTACCGCATCCAGTACAAGAAGACCTCCGAGGCGGACACCGAATGGAAAGAGACTTATGGGTATCAGATAGTCGAAGCCGCCGATGCGGACGAACCTTGGGACAACTGCACAGGGTCCCCGGCCTACAGCGAGGACTCGAGTGGCGAGCGGGCCATGGAACGCGGTGCGGGTACGAGGCTCGCCGACCCCGCCAGCAGCATCTGCAAGCGGACCAACTATCCGACTGACCAGGTGGGACACCGCTGGCCTGCGTACTGGGGCGCCGACGGGCACCCGACACGGTATGCCCCAACAAAGTTCAAATTGCAGCGGGTGGACGCAAACACCCAGTACGACATCCGGATAGCGATGTGCACTGAGCTGGAGGACAGTACAACCCGTGGGCTGCAGGTCTGTGCCGCCGTCGGCGACTACTCCGCAAAGAGAACGATCAGGTCGGCGCAGTAGTCGAGACGCTGAAGCGGAGACTGTGGTCAACGCTGCGGCGGTGCACTCGCCATTCCCCACAGGCACACGGGATGGTTGACACCTCTGCGCAACTCTGTACATCGGCAGTTTTCGACACTATCACTCCTGCGATGTTCGCAAACCGATGCCTGCACCTGGGGGGGTGTGCACAGTCCACTAGGAATCATGTGCACGCCCCTGGAGGGCATGCGCAGGTACGGAATGGCGCTCACTCGGAGTAGCGGCAACAATCGCAACGCGTACAGTCGGCTGGGCGGCAACCGATCCGACGTCCCTAACGGCACGGCGTCCTTCCCGGGGAGTGTCAGCGATAATGTCCATGAGCAAACGTCCCGGTGCAAACAGGCCTCTTGCCGCAGGGGGCGTCCGCCTGCGAGCGACTCCGACCCTGCCACCCATTGGAGAACGTTCGCACGGAACTGACCGCGGCATGTGGATGCTGGGTCAAGGCGGGTCCGGTACCTGGCTGGCGGCAGTCAAGGCCTGCAGTGTAGGGAAGGCGACCTTGATCGTCCTCCTGTCGGTTCTATTCGCTCTGCTGGCTGGCGCCTCAACCGTGCTTGCCTTGAACGGAAGTCCAGGCACTCCAGACCAACCTACTGGAACTGCGGTCTTCGTAGGGGGCGTCGATCTGGAGTGGAACGACGTGACGGGCGCCGATTCCTACGAGGTCCAGCTGTTCACGAGCGGCCAATGGACTCTCTTGCCTGGGAACGGCGTCGAGATTGCTTTCTACGGGGCAGGCGCCATTATCAGTGACCTTAACCCTGCCGACACGCTCTGGTTCCGGGCGCGGGCGAGGAATGCTCTCGGACCCTCGGACTGGTCCGCCTATCATCAGATGGCCTCCACGAGCCAGTTCCAGCGAGGCCGACAGCCCAGACCTGACAACGTGATGGCCAGTGGTGCGCCCGTGATAAGTGGCACGATGGAAGTCGGAGAAACCCTGACGGCAGATACGAGGGCCATTGAGGACGGTAACGGCCTGGACAGAGTAGAGTTCCGCTTTCGGTGGGTCTCCAACAGCGGAGGCACCGACACCGCCATAGCGGACGCCACGGACTCCACCTACACCTTGGTGGAAGCCGACGAGGGCAGCTCCATCAAGGTATGGGTGGACTTTACCGACAGGGGCGGATATTCGGAGTCGCTGACCAGCACAGCAACTGCATCAGTACTTCCCGCCGGAGAGGGGAATGGCGGCGGCGGGTCTCCTCAGAATAGTCTCGCCACGGGAGCCCCGACGATCAGCGGCGCCGCCCAGGTGGGGGAGACGCTGACTGCCGACACCTCGGGGATCGCGGACAGCGACGGCTTGACCAACGTTTCCTACAGCTACCAGTGGATCTCCAACGACGGGAACTCGGATTCGGAGATCACTGGCGCCACGGGGGCCAGCTACACCCTGGCGACTGCCGACAGAAACACGACCATCAAGGTGCGTGTGTCATTCACGGACGACGCCAACAACGCCGAAACCCTCACCAGCGCGGCCACGGGCGAGGTTCAACCACCGCCCAACGTGTCGGCCACAGGCCTACCAATCATCACGGGCACGCCCCAGGTTGGCGAGACCCTCAACTCCGACATCTCCGGCATCATCGACGTCAACGGGCTGAGCAACGCCACTATCTCATACCAGTGGGTGCGCAGCGACAGTGCCAACGACACGGACGTCTCCGGGGCCAACGGCAACGCTTACACATTGGTGGATGACGATTCGGGCAAGACCATCAAGGTGCGGGTGAGCTTTACCGACGACGACGGCTACGCCGAGGTCCTCACCAGCGCACCCACGGACGCGGTGGGCAGGGCGCCGCTCACCGCCGCCTTTGGGAATGTCCCCGGGTCCCACGACGGCCAGACAGCCTTCATCCTGGAACTCACCTTCAGCGAATCGCCGGCTCTGAGCTTCAGGACGCTGAAGTTCGACGCCTTGACTGTGGACAACGGAACGGTGAAGAGGGCGCAACGGTTTGAGAAGGGCAGCAACGTCCGCTGGAATATCACGGTGGCACCCGACTCGGATGCTGCCGTGACCGTGACGCTCCCCGAGACCACGGACTGTGCGGACACGGGGGCAGTCTGCATGGGCGACGGCAGGAAGCTTTCCGCACCCGTCTTGGCCACCATAGCGGGACCGGAACAGAACTCTCCCGCCACCGGGATCCCGACCATCAGCGGCACGCCCCAGGTGGGTGAGACGCTGACCGCCGACACGTCGGGGATCGGCGACGCCAACGGCCTGACAGGAGTCCAGTACGCCTACCAGTGGATACGCAATGACGGCACGTCGGACGCCGACATCTCCGGCGCCAACGGCAGCGCTTACACATCGGTGGATGACGACTTGGGCAAGACCGTCAAGGTGCGGGTCAGCTTCACCGACGACGGCGGGTACTCCGAGACGCTGACCAGTACCCCCACGGAGGCAGTAGCGGCACTTTCCACCTCAGAGGTCACTTACGTGGAATTGAGCGGCGGCACCTTCCACATGTGTGGTATCGCCACCGGTGGATCGATCCATTGCTGGGGAGAAGGCAATAAGGGTCAGACCGATGCACCTGAGGGTGAATACAAAACGCTTGCTTCAGGAAGCGCCCACACGTGCGCCATCGCCACGGACGGCTCAATCGACTGTTGGGGCTGGAACACGAACGGTCAGTCTAACCCTCCGACAGGCACGTTCAAGTCCATCGCATCGCACTCGCGACACTCATGTGCCATCGCTGTTGACGATACGATTGCCTGCTGGGGATACAGCAGCTTCCACCAAGACGCTTCGCCTGCCGGCACCTACAAATCAATGGCCATCGGTTGGGAGCACACCTGCACCATCAAGACTGACGACACCGTCGCCTGCTGGGGACTGAATGATCATGGAGAGGGGGACCTGCCTGCCGGCACCTACAAAGCCATTACGGCCGGCTTCGTACATACCTGCGCCATCAAGAGTGATGACTCCATCGTCTGTCGGGGAATGAACAACAGAGGGCAAACCCGAGCGCCTGCAGGTTCCTACGTGAGCATAAGCGCGGGTGAATATCACACCTGCGCCATCGCCACCGACGGCACCATTGCCTGCTGGGGCGATAGCCGCAGTGGCAGGACCGATGCGCCTGAGGGAACCTACCAGAGTATCTCCGCGAAGGATTATCACACCTGTGCCATTGCAACCAACGACACCATTACCTGCTGGGGGTCTAACGTCGACGGTCAAGCCGATTCACCGTCGGGCACCTTCAAGGCCACGGCTCTTGCCGGCAATCAAACGTGCGGCATTACAACTGACGGCACGGTCAAATGCTGGGGATGGAACTTTAGTGCCCGGTCCGATACGCCAGGGGGCACTTACGAGTCCGCTGTAATGGGCCGCGGCCATGCCTGCGCTATCGCCACCGACGGCACTGTGTCCTGCTGGGGGTATAACGAATTCGGCCAAGCTGATGCGCCGGCGGGCACTTACCAGCACCTGGCGGCCGGCGATGACCACACCTGCGCCATCGCAACCGACGACTCCATTACCTGCTGGGGATATGGTGACCAACGTCAGACCAATCCCCCCGCGGGTACGTATCAGAGCATAGTGGCCGGCTACGACCACACCTGCGCCATTGCCGACGACGACATCCTATCCTGCTGGGGATATAACGCGTACGGTCAGACCAACGTGCCCACGGGCACTTACAAGGCAGTCACCATAGGCCACGACTTCACCTGTGCCATTGCCGCCGACGACACCATATCCTGCTGGGGATACAACGAGGACGGTGAGACTGAAGCACCTGCCGGCGCCTATCAGAGCATCAGCGCCGGTAAGGATCACTCCTGTGCCGTGGCCACAGATGGCAGCGTCGCTTGCTGGGGCAGCAATGAGAACCGCAAGACTGACGCGGCCGATGGGACCTTCCAGAGTGTCACCGCCGGCGAGTATCACACCTGCGCCACTACAACTGACGACACCATTTCGTGCTGGGGATATAACAGAGACGGCCAGGCTGACGCGCCTGCCGGAACCTATCGGAGCGTGAGCATTGGCGAGTTTCATACCTGCGCCGTAGCAACCGACAACACCGTTGTGTGCTGGGGCAACGATCGGGGCGGCAGGACCGATGCTCCCGACGGGACCTACCAGAGCATTACGGTCGATTCCGATCACACGTTGGCCGTTACCACGGACGGCACTCTTGTCGCCTGGCCGGGTCTGCCCGAAGGGGTGACCTGGGTAGGCGGGGACCAGTAGACACAGCGGAGAGTTGCCCCGTCTTACCTCACATCCCACAGATTTGCACGAATCAGGGATGTGAGGCAATCTTTTCCAAGATTGCGCAACTTCCGCTGGCCTCGCCTGCAACGTCGCACTTGCGCCCCCGTGAAGACTAGACCGGTCACGGCACCCCTACGGCCACACTCGGCCGTCAGTGCCACGGGCCGCTGTCTCCCACTGAACTGCGGTGGGCAGGGAGATCTGTTGCGGGCGTCGGTTTCATCTGGAGCATGACAGGCACCATGACCTCAGATCGTAGAGCGGGTCTGAGGCACAGGAGTTGAGAGAATCTGAGCGATGTGAGTTGACTCTGGAATCTCCCTTCAGTTCACCGTCGCAGCACATGGAGAACAGGTACGCGCTCGAATGCTCGCCGGGAGCCGCAGCCGGGCTTCGTCCTCCTCCATGAGAACGGTTACCCGCACGCCGATGGCCTGGATCTGGAAACCGCGGTCGTTGATACCAGATGCCAGAAGAACGAGGCTCCTGCTGCCAGTCTATACTCCGGCTCTTCCGCTGACCCTAGGACAACCTCAGTGCCTGCCATAGCTAGTTGTAGTTCCCATAGGTGTCGTTGACAAGTGAGGGGCCTCGCTGTTGCTGTTGGGTGGACGAAACCCAGCAGTAACAGGAGGCCTCTCATAACCCATCGTGACGCACGCTTGCCCCCCGTGACTACGCGCCGCCACCGCTGCCGCCTTCCTTGTCCGGGCGATTGCCCACTTCGAGCACCTAGGTTTCACGGCCGAGCGTGTACAGTTCGGGAGAACTCGACCTCTCCTCAACCTACCGACTCGTCGTGGTGCCAGCCGGAGCCGACACCAGCCGTCGTGCTCAACCAGCCAGAAGTGCTTGTCCTCAACCTCGCCCGCGGTCGGGTTCACGTCTTCGTGGTTCACCCACACGCCCTGCGCGGTGGCCTCGAATGACCCGGTCGCCCCTGTCAACCCTACCTCAGCACGTAATAGACTTCGTATTCGCCCGATGTCCCCAATGCCGTGTCGCTATTTGGTTCTTCCGCCCTTTCGCCGTTTTGGTCTTTGCCATAGATTGCACCAACCTTCGCGTGCAATCAGTGGGGTCCGGTGACTCTGGGGTTCACGTTAGTGCAAACGGGCTTGGTACTTACCCACCATGTTGCTGGCAGGATTCCTCGTGAACCTGGCCGGTTGACCTTGAAATTGCTGCTGTAGTTGCCGAGGCCGGTCACCCACAGCGACAGCCAACCGTTTTTGGTTGAGTCTACGCAGGCTTTGTATGCAGTACCTCTCCGCAGGAAGATCTTGTAAACGTCGTAGTCCTGGTCCATCTGGCCAGACTTGACCTGTTTTCGGGCACCAATGTCGTGCGCTTTCCCATTAGCCATCGTACCCGGGCCGTCGATGCGGCAGTTGGCGGGCAGGACGTATTCGTTTCCGCTACAGTCGTTGCCGGGCTGGTCGCCCCTCGAGCTACTGGGAGTTTCATCCCGGTATTTCACAAAGGTGTACCCGTTGGAATTGGAAGTTACGCGCAAACGATAGTCGCCGGCCGTTTCCGGTATGAAGTACAGATACTATTGTTGCCTGACTGCGCTCCCGTTGAGCATCACCGGATCACCGTTGGAGTCGCAGATCTCGAGCGTGACGACTCCGACATGCCTGTTGATATGATTGAAGTAGTGGACACTGTCTTGCGCCAGCGAATCCAGTTTGAACCACCACTCTCCTCTGACCTGGTCGTCGGGATCTGAAGGCGTGAGATTGTTGGGCCCGAAAGTGATGGTCAAATTGGTTTCGATGTCGAGCAGGTCGCCGTGACCTTGCCAGGGGGGTGTTGTGATTTCGCGGCGAAGTGTCTTCTCCGTCGTCTTTCGTCGTCGTCTCGGTTGGGGTGGCGGTGGTGGTCACCCACACGACTTTGGACCCACTGCTCAGACTGTGGGCGTTGCGCGCCTTCACGCTGTACACGTATTTGGTCTCCGGCGCTACGCTCGTGTCTGTGTAGCTCGTGTCCGAACTGCCCGTGTCATCCTCGATGACCTCGAACTCGCCCAGGTCGTGGACTGCGGGATTGCGCCTCAGCACCTGGTAGCCCGTGATGCTGGAGTCACCAGGGTCGGCCCAAGTGATCGTCACGGAGTCGTGCGAGACCGAGTCCACCGTGGGTGTGGCCGGCGCCGCCGGGGTGAGGTCGGGTTCCGCCGGGTGGTGGCGCTCACGTTTCTCGAGTTGCCGCTCAGACCGTGAGTGTTGCGGGCCTTCACCATGTACACGTAATCGGTCTCCGGCGCCACGTCAGTTGTCTGTGTAGCTCGTGTCTGAACTGCCCGTGTCATCCTCGATGACCTCGAACTCGCCCGGGTCGTGGACTGCCGGGTTGCGCCCCAGCACCTGATAGCCCGTGATGCTGGAGTCCCCGGGGTCGGTCCAGGTGATCTCACCGCGTCGTGTGAAATGTCCATGGGAACTACAGCTAGTCGGCGGAGAATGGATCTGAAAGGACGGCGTTCTCCGCCTCATTGCTGCAACGCAGTTCTGAAGGCCGACCAACCGCCTCGAACCAAGAATCTCTGGACACATCCTGAGTTGGCCCAAGCGATTCTCAATTGGCTGTGCTGTTGGTTTCTCCTGTAGAGCCCGCGTCAAGCGCGACAGCCCATGAGTAACGCAGCGTTTGGTTGTTACCGCGTAACCGCGATGAAACTGGCTGGATAGGTGGTTGAGCCGTTCGCCCGGCTGATCGTGACGACCTTGTCTTCTATCGGCTGCCGCAGCACCTCAAGGACGCTGTGCCCGAACTCCGGCAGCTCGTCGAGGAAGAGCACGCCGCGGTGGCTCAACGACACCTCGCCGGGCCTGGGCACTCGCCCTCCGCCGACCAGCCCCGCGTGAGAGATGGTGTGGTGCGGCGCGCGGAACGGGCGCGTCGAGACGAGCGGCGTGTTGTCGCGCAGCATCCCGGCGATGCTGTACACCTTGGTGGTCTCCAGCGCTTCGGTTGGTGTAAGCGGGGGCAGGATGGAGGCCATGGCGCGGGCGAGGAGGGTCTTGCCGCTGCCGGGCGGGCCGGTCATCAGGAGGTTGTGACCGCCTGCGGCGGCTATCTCGATCGCGCGCTTCGCCTGGTCCTGCCCGCGTATATCCGCCATGTCTATGGCGTACGCCTCGGGAGCGATGCGGGAGAGCTCGATCGTAGGGGTGTGCGTGAGGATGGGCGCGTCGCCCCTGATGTGCTCCACGAGCTCACGGAGCGTGCGGGCTCCCAGCACGTCCATCTCTTCCACGAGCGCAGCCTCGTCCGCGTTCGTCTGCGGCACGACTGCCGTGCGCATGCCACGGTCCCGCGCGACGCCGACCATCGGGAGGATGCCGTCCGTGTGCCGGAGGTTGCCCTCCAGGGACAGTTCGCCGATGAGCACGGTCTCGCCGAGCATGATGTCAACCTGGCCGCTGCTGGCGAGGATGCCGACAGCGATGGGCAGATCGTAGGAAGGCCCCTCCTTCCTGATGTCTGCGGGGGCGAGGCTCACGGTGATGCGGCGCATGGGGAACTCGAAGCCTGAGTTGCGTATGGCCGAACGAACGCGCTCGCGGGACTCCTGCACCGCCGCGTCCGGCAACCCCACCACGACGAAATGGGGGAGGCCGGGCGCGACGTCCACCTCCACCTCGATGATCTGTCCGTCTAGTCCGGTCAGCGCACACGTATTCACTTTGGTCAGCATTCCTTGTCACCTCTCGTTTCACCACCCGTGTTGTCTGCTACGGGCGTGTGACAAGAGGTTAGGAACCGCTGACTCAATCGCGAAAGGGGCAGATGTCGCGTTATCGCCGCACCGCGTCTGAACTAGAACTCGCGGACGAGCCGACCGAAGCCCTCGATGCGCTGGGGGAGCCCGGCCAGCCTCATGCCGGTCCAGGCCATCGCCTGCATGCTGCTGACGACGGGAGCGCCGGTGTCGCTCTCGAGCGCTTCAACGATGCCGACCGTCGGCATGGCCGCGCCCGTTATCCAGATGCCGTCCACCCGGTCCGCGTTCGCCGCGTACAGTTTGCGGGCCGCTGCGTAGACCGTCGATAGCGGCAGGGTCGCGATGTCGTACATGAAGTTGCCCGTTGCACCGACGACGTGGTCCAGGATCGAGTCCCATGCAACCACCTCGATCCCGGCGTTGGACACGTAGGAGGCAAGGGCCTGGTTGTCGGGGTCCCTGAAGGGGCTCAGTAGCACGACCCTGGACATGGCGAGGCGCTGCATCCCGTCCATGCAGGCGCCGATGTCGGTGGCAGCCGGGATGTCGGCAATGGCTTTGATGCGATCGACGACGGTCTGGTGGTAGGGCCACTCCCGGTGAACGACGTGCGGGGTCCCGGCCTGTACGAGAGAGCCGACGCCTCGCTCAGCGATCTCCTGGGTGGCCTCTTCGAGGCGCACGAATGAGTCGATGTCCGGCCCCCAGCCCTTGCTCAGGAGCGAGGTCATGGCCACGCTGACGCCGGGCGGGGCCATGAGGTAGAACTCGAACGAGTTCATCTCGTGGACGCCTGACGGGGTAATCATTCCCACTCGCGCCCGCCACGCGTAAGGGCCCGTCTGGACCGATGTCATGGGTTTCTCCTCATCCCGGGCGACCGTTGACTTCGCGCCATACTACGCGCAGGGAAAGCGCCGTGAACAGCGAAGGTTTCGGATCGGGCGAATTGCCCGCCTCAGGATGGGGTGGTAGATTGCCGATGTCATCGTTGAAGCGGGCCATAACGGGAGGGTGCCATGGAAACCCAGGAGATGAACGACCTGATGACCCTCGTTGGGCCGGGCCAGCCGGCCGGCGAGCTACTGAGGCGCTACTGGTACCCGATAGCCGTAGCGCGCGAGCTCACCGATGAGCAACCGACGAGGTCCGTGCGGTTGCTGGGCGAAGACCTCGTCCTGTTCAGGGACAAGTCGGGCCGCGTGGGACTCCTTGCCGACCACTGCGCTCACCGCAGCGCTTCGCTCCTCTATGGGCGGGTCGAAGAACGAGGTATCGCCTGCGCCTACCACGGTTGGCTGTACGACTGCGACGGCAACATCCTCGAGACCCCGCCGGAGAAGAACGAGGCCATCATCCACTCGGTGAAGCAGAAGGCGTACCCGGTGCAGGAGATGGTCGGGCTCTACTGGGCGTACCTGGGACCCCTGCCCGCGCCGGTGATCCCGAAGTACGACGTATGGGCGAGGCGGGACGGCACGCGGAAGATCTGGGTGCAGCCTATGCTGGACTGCAACTGGCTGCAGCCCACCGAAAACTCGATGGACCCAGCGCACACGCACGTCCTCCACCAGGGGTTCCGCAAGGTCACCAGCACTACCCGCGGCACCATAGACGAGGTGGCGCAGTTCGATTTCTACGAATTGTCGTACGGCCTGATGAAGAAGCGCGTCCTCAAGAACGGCGTGGTCGACGAACACCCCCTCATCTTCCCGAACATCCTCAGGCACTTCCGCGAGACGCAGATACGAGTGCCGATCGACGACACCCACACGCAGATATTCATCATCGACTTCTACCCGACGGAGGATGGAAGCGAGCCGGTCAACGAGGAACCCGAGGTGGAATACGTTGCCCCGTTCAAGTCCCCGGCGGACGCGCTCCATCCCTTCACGCGGTTCGAGATGAGGCCGCCATGGCTCAAGGCCCACAACGCCCAGCCCGAAGACCACATGGCCTGGGAGACGCAGGGCCCGATCGCCGACCGGACGCGGGAGCACCTGAGCTACTCTGACAAGGGCATCTCCCTCATGCGCAAGGTGCTGAGGGAGAACATCGCGATGGTACAGGCCGGGGAAGACCCCAAGGGCGTGATGCGCGACCCGGACCATCCCATCATCGACACCAACCTGGACGAGTCGCTGCGATTGCAGGGGAGGCGTGACCTTTCCGGAACAGAGCCCGTGCCCATACCAGCCGGGGTAGCCGGCCCCTTCCAGTGGGACCCCAAGGACTCCTAGTCGCGATACCGGGGCGGATACGCCGCAGTTGCAGGAGGTGACGCCGCCTATGGCGCCTCTATCGTTGAAGATGGCGACAGGCGACTACGGTCACACGCGCCCGCTCAAGGACGGGACAGTCGCTTCGGAGCGCGTGACGTTCGAGCACGTCCAGGTGCCGAACATCATCAATGCGTTCCGCCGCATGATCCGGGACCTCGAGTTCGACGTCTCGGAGATGGCGCTCTCCACGTACCTCTGCGCGCGCGCCCACGGCGTCACGATCACGGCGCTGCCTGTCTTCCTCGTGCGCGCCCTGCATCACGGCTCTATCGTCTGCAACGTCAAGTCCGGCATACGGACCCCGCAGGACCTCCACGGCCGCAGGGTGGGAGTTCGGGCTTACACCGTCACTACCGGGGTATGGACGCGCGGCATCCTCCAGGCCGTGTACGGCGTGGACCTCAACGAGGTCACGTGGGTCATAAACAGCGACGAGCACGTCGCCGACTACGAGGCGCCGCCGAACGTCGAACCGGTGTCGTTCGACCGCAGCCTCGCCGACCTGCTGCGCGACGGGGAGATCGACGCGGCCATCGGCGTGGCGCCGTCCGCCGAGGCGGGATTTGCCCCGCTGGTCCCCGATGCCCGTGACGCAGGTATCTCGTGGCTGAAGGCGACAGGCGTCTACCCGATCAACCACACGCTGGTCGTACGCAACGAGCATCTGGAAGCCAACCCCTGGCTTGCCGCTGAGCTGTTCCGGCTGTTCAAGCAGGCGAAGGGGCGATTTCTCCCGACACTCGACGCATCCGCGGACCTGGTGGACGAGGACGCGCGCGCCAGGGAGATGCGCGAGGTACTGCGAGGCGACCCGCTCCCCTATGGTGTGGAAGCCAACCGGGCTTCCCTGGAGACCTTCATCGGCTTCACGGTCGACCAACAGATCATCCCGGAAGCCGTCCGCCCGGAGGAAGTATTCGAGTCAAGCACGCGTGAGCTGGAAGGGTAGGAGGAAGCGGAGCCATGGCAGACATGAGATTGACGATAGCTACATTTCCTCACGGTCAGTGGGATGGACTGAAGGACGGGCGGGCAAAGCCGGAGGGCATAGAACTGGAGCACGTCCAGGCCAGCCCGAACACGTACCGCCGGATGGTGCGGGACCTCGAGTTCGACGTCGCCGAGGTGGCGCTGACGACATTTGTCGCGGCCAAGTGGTTCGGAGTCCCGATAACCGCTGTCCCCATATTCTCGAACCGGGACGTCACGATGAGCCCCATCACCTACAACGTCCGGTCCGGCATCGAGGCCCCGAAGGACCTGGAAGGGAAGCGGGTAGGCCTGCGCTCCTACACGGTGACGAACACCACCCAATGCCGGGCGTTGCTGAACTCGGAGTTCGGCGTAGACACGGACTCGATCCAGTACTTGGTGAGCGAGGACGCGCACGTCGCGCAGTACGTGAACCCGCCGAACGTCGCCCAGATACCGTCCGGGAAGACGCTCGAGCAGATGCTGGCGGACGGAGAGCTCGACGCGGGCCTTCAGCTCTCGGTCGAACCGGGGGGAGACATCGGCCTGCTGCTGACCGAGGAGGAGGCGGACGAAGTGGGGCTTGGGTACTTCAGGAGAACGGGGGTCTATCCCATCGGGCACGTGATGACGATCAAGGACGAGGTGCTGCGAGAGCACCCGTGGGTGGGGCCGGCGATGTTCAGGGCCTTCAGTGAGTCGAAGGACCTCTACGTGGACTCGCTGCCTGGCCTGGCCGACCCTGGACGCCGCGACTTACAGGCGCTGCGCAATCGGGACCTGGTCGGCGGAGACCCGTTCCCGATGGGCATGACGAAGAACCGCAAGGCGATGGAGGCGATGGTACGGATGTACGTCGACCAGCACGTCATCCCCGAGCCGATGGACGTCGACGGTCTCTTTGCGCCCGGTACGCTCGATCTCGAATAGCACGTCCGCGGTCCCCGCCAGCTTGTTACGGGGACCCGCGGACGCCGTTTGCCCTAGCCGAACTGCGCGCCCAGGCCGATGGAGTCGGCCCGCAGGGCGCCGTGTTCGAGCATCGCTATCAATCCGTTCCATCCGCCGCCCTCGCGGTCGATCCGGGAAGGGCTCCGGCTGCGCCGCCGCCACTCCGCCTTGTCCTCGTCGGAGATGTCGGGCGCTCCTCCTCCCAGGTGTGAGAGCCAGTTGACTCGCGCGAGGTGCTCGAGCGACAGGGCGCGACTGACCGCCTGCTCGACGGTCCTGCCTGCGACGACGATGCCGTGGCCCCGCATCATCACCATGTTGTGTTGCGCCATGAGGTCCAGGAACGGGGCGGTTTCCTCGGGCGTGTGCAGGGTGATCGACCGGTCGTAGATGGGCGCCTCGTTGTTCAGCGCGATGCGCATCGCCCCCGGCTCGTAGCCGCTGAAGATGGGGCGCAGTTCCACTCTGTTCATGGTGCAGAGCAGCACGCCGGGTGGGTGCGCGTGGATCACCGCGTTGACGTCCGGGCGGTACTTGTAGAGGTCCGTGTGGAGATAGATCTCGCTGACGCGGTTGACGCCGCTGTTGTCTCCAACGGGCTGCCCCTCCAGGTCCACGCGCATGATGCTCGTCGGTTCGGCGAAGCGCAGACCCCTGTCACCCGTCGGCCGGCCCCGCACGAGGATGTTGTCAGACCCCGGTTCCCTGGTGCTTACGTGGCCGGTCGAGCCTTTCACGAGGCCGTGCTGGGCCAGGATCTGGCACGCGAGTGCAACCTTCTCTCGCAGTTCATCGACGCTCTGGGACGCTGCTTCTACCATGGGATTCCTCCTGGTTCAGGTTTGTGCACTGTTCCCGCCTGATCGTCACGGTGAACGAGGCGCCGCGCCTCCCCGTGTAGAGGTGCGTGCGTATTCTGAAGGGCCTAGTACGGGCAGGGCGTCTGGTGTGACAGCGTGACCTCGCGGCCCGTGTCCGACGATTCGCGCATCGCAAGGATGACTTCGAGCGTTGCCATGCCCCAGCGCGCGCCCGGGAAGGTCTCGCGCTCCTCCAGCAGGGCGTTGCGCAACTCGACGAGCTCTCCCCGCCCGTGTCCCTTCGGGTCGAGCGTGATCTCTCTCCTGCCGGCGCGGTCGTAGAGGTAGAGACCGTCCGGAGACTGCCGGATGTCGCCTCCCTCGCAACTCGCGATAGTGAGGCCGTAGAACGGCTGGTACCTGCGCTCCATCGTCCGCTCGCGCGCTTCGCGCATGCCCGCCCACTCGTACTTCACGTCGTTCTCTACCGCTCCGGAGAAGCGTTGTGGCGCAGACGCATCGTTGTGCACCTGGCCGCCTTCGCCGATGCCCCACGTCAGTTCGGTGATGTCCAGGTAGCCATACCCGTTGAACGCCATCGTGGCGACCGCGCCGTCCTCGAACTCCAGGAACGCGCTGAAATTGCCTTCCGCCATCGGGAAGTCCGGGTTGTGCCGGCCCACGGTCGCCCGCACGCTCTTGACCATCCCGCCGCCGATCCCTCGCACCACGTCGGTCTGGTGCGGGCCCTGCCGGTACAACGCGCCACCCCCGATGTGGAAGTCCACCTCCGTATCCAGCCGGGGCTGGCCGGAGATCCACGGCTTGTACTCCCACGTGTTGAGTTGGATGAGACGGCCCATCTCGCCGCTGGAAACGATCTCACGCATCCTGCGGACCGGCGGGTCGAAGATCTTGGAGTGGCCCTGGACGTAGTGGACGCCGGTCCGCTCAACCACGTCCACCATCTCCTGTGCCTGCTCGAGCGTGATCGCCATGGGCTTTTCGCAGATCACGTGCTTTCCGTGCTCCGCGGCGGTGATGGTGTGCTCCGTATGGAAGAGGTTCGGCGTGCAGACCCAGACCGCATCGACGTCCGGGCTCTCGCACATCGCCTCGACGCTGTCGTAGGTCTCGACTCCGTACTGCGCCTCGGCCCGGGCCAGAGGCTCCTGGCGGATGTCCGCAACCGCGGTGAGCCGCACGTTCTCGATGGTCTGGATGTTGTGCAGGATCGTTCGCGAGACGCTGCCCAGACCCGCCAGTCCCACTCTCAGCGTAGGCTCCATCGACCACCTCCACTCCCTGCTCGATGCGGACTCCGACCCCGATACTCATTCAGCCGGACGATAGAGACACGGTCATCCTTTGTAAAGGGCATGCGCCCGGTTAGCAGGATGCCGGAAGGAGGGACGGCCTTCCCGGCGTGCTGGCAGCGGGTGGGGCGGCGCCGGTAGGCTCAGCAGCCCTGGCCTGACACCGAATCGATGAACTGGCGCATCTTCGCAACACATTCCTCCGGTTGTTCCAATGGGAGGAGGTGCGTTGCATCAGGCAGAAAGTCGTAATCGACGCTCAACATATCGCTCAGGTCGATCGTCGGCAGGTACGAGTAGGGGAGGGTCGGGTCCGCCCCGATGACCTTCGTTGGACACTGGAGCATGCCGAAGTCCACCGACACCGCGAAGACCCTGGCGTAGTCGATGATCTGCGCCTCGTACTCGGGAGGACACCGCAGCACATAGCCGTCCCCGTTCGCACCTTCGCGCAGCGTTGTTTTCGCCATCAGGTCGGGGGTTCCCGGCACAACGGTCCTGAAGTTCGGCGACATCTGCAGCAGTTCGGCGAAGTCTTCCCGGCTGCGGAACCGGTACGAGCGCCGCCGGGCCGCCGCTGCCGTCTTTATCGCCGCGGCGTCGAACTCCTCGTAGCTCTTGCCCGGCTTGCACAGGGGAGGGTCGAACAGGACGAGGGCCGAGAATCTGCTGCCTTCGGTGGGCGACAACAGGGGCGCCAGCGACGAGAGCGAATGAAACACCCCTATGGTCGCTTTCTCTCCGAAATGCCGGTCTATGGCATCGATGACGAGGTCGTGGTCGTCCACCAGCGTGGGGATAGTGTGCTCCTTCAGGTCGGTTACGGCGTTCCAACCGTGGTTCCTCAGGTCGTAGACCACAACGTCGAAGTCGCCCGTCAGCAGCGACCAGAAGGGGTAGTAGAGATCGATAGCGAGGCCGTTGCCGTGGCTCAGTACCAGCCGGGGGCCGTTCGGATTGCCGTGTCGCCGCAGGAAGATGCGCGTCTCGTCGGGCATGGCTATCTCGTGGACCGAGATTGGCTCCGGGATCTTCCAGGGAGTTTGCGGGCTATCGGCCAATCTACGGGCCCTCCAACTCATAGGCGAGGGCGGCGGCGAACCGCTCGTCCCCGATGTCCTCCAGCCTCCAGGCCACGGACGGCAGGTGCGGAAAGCTGAATACGCCGGTCATTCCGCCCCTGCGCATAGCGGGAGGCGCCTGGAACCCGGAAGGATCAGTTGAGAACCCCGTGCCCAGCGCCTTGATCAGCGCCTCCTTGAGCGTCCAGAGGCGGTAGAACCGGTGCAGTTTAGCGGGCTCTCGAAGAACTGCGAGTTCCGCCTGCTCTTCGGGCCCCATGACCGCTGCAATCAGTTCTTCCAGGTGGCGTCTCGGGATGCGCTCTTCGATGTCTACCCCCAATCGTCCCGCCACCGACAGGGCGATCAGGCCGTGGCGGCCACTGTGACTGACATTGAAGTTGAGCGGAAGACACGCTCCTTCCGCCATGGCGAACGGCTTCCCGTGGCTGCCCGCCCCGAATGAGAGCTGGTCGTTCCGGCAGCCGGACTGCTCGCAGAGGATGGCGCGCAGTGCGGCGCGGCAGAGGGTGAACTGGCGGCGCGGCCGGGGCAGGTACTTGTGCCATGCGTCCCGCTCCGCCTGGTCCAACCACCCGTACGCCTCAGCCTCGCAGGCCGGAGCGGGGCTCAGGGCAACGTGCACAACCTGAACGCCGGCTGTAGTAGTGAACGGACTCCACCATGGGCCCGCAACAGGCGAAAGGCCCTCAGGGGAAGCCCGGACAATCATCGCCATGCCCGCATCTCTCCTGAGAGCCTCTGCCTGCTACTGGGTCGCAGGGGACTAGCCGCGGGAGTCCAGAAACGTTACGAGGTCTCCCAGGCTCTGGAACCGTGAGCAGTCGTCAGGGCTGAAGGTGAGGTTGAACTCTTCCGCAACCACCTTGGTGAAGGCGATAAAGTCTGCTGAAGGGACGCCGGCGTCCCGCAGGCTGGCGTTCAGGTCAAGGGTGCGGCCCACCGGCCGCCCTTCGATCTCCAGGTTCTCGTCAACCAGCTTCCTGATGCGTTCTTCGACAGTGGCCATCGGGCAACTCCTCCTGTGTGCACGGGATCGTGCCCCGGCGTTCGCTCACACTAGCAATGGGTATAAGGAGTGTCAATCTGCGTCGCTCAGCACCCGCCTGCGCCGGGCATCAAGCGCTCCAGCGGTTCGATCCAGTGACGCCGGCGCTGGAACGGGTAGCCGGGCAGAGCGACCCGCCGCCGGGACTCTCCCGCGAACAACCCGGGGAACGAGAGCGAGAGCCCGGCCTCATATGCTCCGGCCACTGCCTCCACGAACCCGGCGTTCGGGTCCGACAGCGCCACTTCGACCACGAGATCGATCTCCGTCTCTCCCGAGAGACTGCTCACCAGGCGTATGGACGGCGAAGCAAGCGCGATGCCATCGAGGGCCGCCTCAGGACTCTCCTGCGCGCCTGATGCCGTCAGGTCGCCGCGTCTTGCCGCTGACCGCAGGCCATCCTCAAGACTGAACACGCCCGCCGCCTGCGACGCTGCGAGCTCGCCGGGCCCTTGTCCCATCACCACGTCCGGACGCACCCCGACGCTTGACCACAGCGCCGTCAGCGCGCACTCGAGCGCGTAGACCGCGGGCTGCGCCCACGCGGGGTCGTCCAGACCGCCCGCAGCGCCGGGGCGACCGAACATCACGTCCAGCAGTGATGCGCCGCGGGCCTCCCGCAGCGCCGCATCGCAGCGGTCCAGTACCGCACGGAAGACCGGCTCGCAGTCGTACAACGCCTCGCCCGTTCCCATCCATCCGCTGCATTCGCCGGTGTAGACGAATGCGACCCTGGACGCGGCCCGCGGTTCCTGCTCTTCGGGGGTCTCGTCACGTTCCGCAACTGCCTTCAGCCCTTCCCGCAGCGATGCGGCATCGCGGAAGACCACGCCCGCGCGGTGCGGGAAGTGGCTGCGGCCTACGCTTGCAGTCCATGCCAAGTCGGCCAAAGCACCATCGCTGGCTGAACACTCCGGCGGGAAACGCTCAGGGTCCCGGTCGAGCCACGAGAGATAGCGCGACGCCAGCTCTCGCAGGGCGCGGTCCGTCTTGCCAGAAAGGGGCAGCATGCGTGTACTGCGGTCTGCTGACGCTCTATCAAGGCGTGGCTCGGCGAAGGGAAGGGCTACGGGCTCCGAGGACCCCGCCGGCCACCCGTTCCCGGTGACAGCATCCTCCAGCACTCCGCTTCCCTCCACGATTACGTGAGCGTTGGTGCCCGAGAGTCCGAACGCACTGACTCCCGCTCGAGGTGGACGGTCGGGAACGAACGGCCAGTCCGTTGCGTCCGTCGTAACCCGCACCGGAAGGTGGTCCCAGTCCACGTTTGGGTTCGGGGTATCGAGGTGCAGGTGTTTCGGGATCAAGCCGTGCTCCATCGCCAGAACGGACTTGATGAGACTGGCGATGCCTGCAGCGGATTCCAGGTGACCGATGTTCGTCTTCACCGAACCGATCAGCAGGGGGCGGTCTGCCTCGCGCCCCTTGCCGTACACCGCTGCCGCCGCGCGCACCTCGATGGGGTCGCCAAGGTTCGAGCCGACCCCGTGCGCTTCCAGGTAGTCCACCTCCGACGGCGCAACGCCCGCAAGGGCAAGCGCATCCTCGATCACACGCTCCTGCGCCGGACCCTTCGGAACGGTCAGCCCCATGCTCGCCCCGTTCTGGTTCACCGCCGAGCCACGGATCACCCCCCATATCCGGTCGCCCTCCGCCTCTGCGTCGCTCAGCCGTTTGAGCACGACTATCCCGCAACCCTCGCCACGCACGTAGCCGTCTGCGGTTGCATCGAACGTCCTGCATTCGCCGAGGGACGACAGCATGCCCAGGTCCGCCATGAACCTCGTGACCTGGGGGGATAACACGGCGTTCACCCCTCCCGCGAGCGCGAGGTCCACCTCACGCCGTTGCAGTCCGGCAACCGCCTGGTGTACGGCTGCCAGCGACGAGGCGCACGCCATGTCCATCGGCATCGCGGGGCCCTCCAGGCCGAGCGCGAAGGCAACCCGGCCTACGGTCACGCTTCCGGTGGTGCCGAGATAGCTGTTGGACCTGCCGCTGGCCGCGATGAGGTCCCGGTATTCGCTGCCGCCGACTCCCGCGTACACCCCTGTCCGGCTGCCTCTCAACCGGTCGGGGTCGATGCCCGCGTCCTCGAGCGCCTGCCAACTCGTCTCGAGCATCATCCGCTGCTGCGGGTCCATCATCCGCGCCTCGATCGGCGCGATGCGGAAGAACCGGGAATCGAACAGGTCGATGTCCTTTATGTACGCTCCGCGCAGGAAGGCGTTGTCTCGTGCAGCGGGGTCTCCCACGGCGCCATGCCATTCGCCGGGACCCTCGCGGCCATCCGCCACGGCGGTCTCTCCCGCTACCAGCAGGCGCCAGAATGCGGAAAGGTCCTCTGCACCCGGGAAGCGGCACGCCATGCCGACGATGGCGATGCCGTCCTTGACGTCGGAGCTTCGCTGCGATTCCGGTGCTCGACGTTCCGGGAGCGCCGCTTCCGCAGGCTCTCCGAGTTCTCCGGCCAGGTGACGAGCAAGCCCCGTGACGCTCGGATAGTCGAACACCACCGTGTTCGGCACAACGTACTCTCCGGCGAATGCCCGGTTCAGGCGATTGCGCAACTCGACCGCCATCAGTGAGTCCATGCCGAGTTCGGAGAACTCCACCGATGCTGCGGGCGGCGATGGCAGCCGCATCACCGCCTGCAGCTCCCGCTGCAGGAACGATGCGAGCATCTGCACACGCTCCGCCATCGACGCATCCCAGAGACCGGACAAGACGTCGCCCGGCGCTGGCGTGGCCTCAACTGCTCCATCCTCGGCAACCAGGAGGTCTTCCAGCAGCGGCGGAAGCTGCTCGTGGTTCTTCGAGAATGTTGGCCAGTCCACTGCCGCCACCATCCCGGCGGTCATGTCCTGACGCAGCACCTGGTCGAATGCTCTGAGGCCCTGCTCCGGCGTGATCCAACCGGTCCCGGCTGCTTCCAGTTGTCTGGCGATACGTTCCCGCTGCTCCTCCGCCTCGCCCAGCCCGGCCCAGGCGCCCCAGGCGATTGATTGCCCCGGGAGCCCCAGCGCCCGCCGGTGACCGGCGAGCTGGTCCAGGAAGGCGTTGGCCGCGGCGTGGTTCGCCTGCCCTGGGTTGCCAAGGACGCCCGCCACGCTCGAGAAGAGGACGAACATGTCCAGGTCGCGCTCGAAGGTTGCGCGGTGCAGGTGCCAGGCGCCGAGCACCTTCGGCCACAGCACCTCCTCGAACCGCTCCCAGCTCTGGTTCGTCAGTGCCGCGTCCGAGAGCACGCCCACGCTGTGGATGACTCCCCCCAGCGGCGGCAGCGTCGCATCGATGCGCTCCAGCATCAGGTCGATAGCCCCGGCGTTCGTTACGTCCGCGATCTCCACCTGCACGGTGAAGCCGCGTTCACGCAGCGCATCGATAGCCTCTGCAACCTCCGGGTCCGGAGGGCGGCGCCCGTTCAGGACGATCGCGCCCGCGCCCCGCTCCGCCAGCCAGGCGGCGAGTGCGCACCCGATGCCGCCCAGTCCGCCGGTGACGAGGTAGGTCCTGTCCTCGCGCAGCACTCCGCCTGCCATGGGAGAATTCGCAAGGACGATCTTGCCGATGTGCCGCGCCGCCCGCATGAACTTCATCGCCGGTCCGGCCTCGGCCATCGTCCATCTCGTGTGGGGGAGCGGCCGTATCTCTCCCCCCGCGAGCCGTTGCATCACGCGTCGCAGGGCGTCACCCGGAACAGCCGGGTCGTGCTCCTTGAGCACGTCAAGCATCAGGATGGCGTAGGAGACGTCAGGCCGTACCGCTGCCATTTCCTCCTCAGACAGGATGTCCAGCCGGGCGAGTTCGATGAACCTGCCGCCTTGCGCCAGGCAGGACAGGCTCGCATCGATGAAGCCTTCCCCGGTCAGGCTGTTGACCACGACGTGCACGCCTTCACCGCCCGTGGCGTCGAGTATCTCCTGCCCGAACTTCGTCGAGCGGCTGTCGAATACGTGCTGTACGCCCAGCTCGCGGAGATACGCCTGCTTGGGCGCGCTCGCCGTCGCGAACACCTCCGCTCCCGCGGCCTGCGCCAGTTGGATGGCGGCCAGCCCCACGCCTCCCGCGCCGGAGTGGATGAGCACCCGGTCGCCGGGGTTCAGCCCCGAAAGATCGAACGAGAGCGCCGCGGAGACGAACGCGGTCGGGATCGTGGCGAGGTCCGCTACCGGGAATTCCGGTGGGACAGTGGACACCATCTCCTCACGGGTGATCGCGTGGGAGCCGAACGTGCCGAAGGCCAGCCCAACCACGCGTTCGCCCACTGAGACGCTCGTCACCTCGGCGCCCACTTCCAGCACACGACCGCAGAACTCGCCGCCCAGCAGTCCTTCGTCGATGAGGTCCAGCGCGCGGAACAGGTCCCAGAAGTTGAGTCCGGCCGCCTCCACCGCGATCCGGACGTCTCGCGGCCCCAGGGGCCGGTCAGGGAAGGGGACCGCCTGCAGTCCTTCGAGCGCGCCGCCGGCATCGGGCTCCAGCAGCCAGGCGGCCTCGTCCGCCAGTGTCAGCCGCTCGGTCGCGGTTCCAGCCCTGACGAGGCGGGCTGCCTGGCGGTACCCCAGCCGATAAGCGATATGCGTCTCGGAGTCCGGGTAGAGCAGTTCGTTGACGAGGGCGGGCGTCGATGGCGGCGCCGCGGGGTCCAGGTCGATCATCCTCGGCTGAATGTGCGCCGCCTCCCGCGCGACCACCTTGCCGAAGCCCCAAAGCGTTGCGCCAGCGATCTCCCCGCCGTGCTCCTTTTCGAGCACCTGCCCTCCGCGCGTGAGCAACCAGAAGCCCTTCACGGGCGTCAGGTCAGCGTCGGTTATGCCCTGCACGAGCGCGAGCGCGCTTGACACCGAGAGTCTTACGTCGTGTGAGAACTCATCGGCGGTGGCATCCGGCCCGTGCCCGTCCAGCGCCATGAGATGGACGACGCCGTTGAGTGGCAGGTCCGCCGGCAGGCCTTCGAGCAACGAGCGCCAGGACTCGCGACTCTCCGGCTCCACGTCGGCGCCCGCCAGCACGACGGTCTGGTTGCGGGAGGTGAGCGCCGCAGCCAGCTCGTCTCCCACGCCGCCGCGGTCGCCTGCGACTATCCAGGCCCCCGGCGGTTCCATAACCTCCGCAGGGCCCTGCGCCATGATGACGCCCCTGTCCGGCTCGGCTGACGCGGACGCCTCCACACCCAGCACCTCCGCCTCCACGAATCCCGCGTCACCGAGGGCCTGGCGCCACACCGCCGGGCTGGCAAGCGCGTGATGCGGGCGGTAGGAGTCGGCGAACCGCCACCAACCGTCCAGTTGTCCGAACGTGAGGTCCAGCCAACCCTGGCCGCGAAGGTTCTCGAGCGCCAGCAACTGGCCCGACGGCGCCAGGAGGTCACGGCAGTGCGCCAGCGTTTCTTCCAGGTAGCGGGTCGCGTGCAGGACGTTCGACGCGATCACGAGGTCGTAGCCGTGGGCATCGTAGCCCTGCGCGATCGGGTCCTTCTCGATGTCCAGCACCCGGTACTCGATGGACGCTTCGCTGCCGCCGAAGCGCGCCTCCGCTTCCGCGAA
>JAPOOH010000502.1 GCA_026713505.1 Chloroflexota bacterium
ATCCCGCAGATATCTCCGAACCGGTGCAGCAGGCGGCGTTGCTGACGACTGTCGCCCTCGGTCGGCGGGTGTTCCTGGGTGGAGTCACGGTCACCGGACCGCTCGACGCATTGCTACTGCTGGCGATACCGCTGGGGCGCACGATAGGCGACGCGGTTGAGGCGTTGGGCGGCAGAATTGGCGACGCCGCTGAGGAGCTGCCGACAGTCGTAATAGGGGGCGGAGCGCGGAAGCGGCGCACAGGCTTTTGTGTACGCACGGCAGCGGCAGGTTGGCGTGGTGGCATCGTACCGGCCCATTCAGAGCTGCAGCCCGGCGGTCAGGGCACGATGCCGCTGAGCGGGATGCTTGCCGCTGGACTAGCTGTCAACGAGGCGTTTCTTTTTGTGAACGGCGGGACACCCGCGGCGGGACGACGGGCCTTGGGCCTTTCGTTGTGGCGCCCGAGTCCGGAGGTTGACTGGTTGCAGCCTGACGAAAGCGAACCAGTGCTGACCTACCTTCCCTCGCGATTGTGGTTGATCGGTTTGGGTCACCTAGGTCAAGCGTATCTATGGGGTCTCGGCTTGCTGCCCTACCCGGATCCTGCCGACTTGGCGCTGGTCTTGCAGGACATTGATGTCATTACCAAGTCGACGGAAAGCACTTCCATCCTGACCGACTCGGGAATGAGCGGCCAGAAAAAGACGCGAGCGATGGCGACTTGGGCTGAGCGTCGCGGCTTTACGACCTCTCTACATGAGCGGATGTTTGCCGCGGATTTCGAAAGGCATCCGGAGGAACCAGCTGTCGCGCTGTGCGGTCTCGATAACGCAGCAGGCCGACGGGCACTGGATCAAGTCGGGTTTGACTTTGTCGTAGAAGCGGGCCTTGGGCGCGGCCATCGCGATTTCCGCACCATGCGCCTTCATGTCCTGCCGGGCCGGCGCGCTGCAGCCGACATCTGGAAGCAGACAAGCGAAGGAGAAAAGGTCGAGGATCGACCCGCATATGCCAAGCTTATGGAGGACGGTGTTCTTGATCGCTGCGGTATGACACTGCTCGCCGGCAAGGCCGTGGGTGCTCCTTTCGTGGGCTCGATTGCGGCAGCGTTGGCGTTGGCGGAGGTGCTACGTCCGCTACACGGTGGGGCAGTGCACCAGCTGATTGATATCGACTTACTTAGCCTCGACCAGCGCTTGGCCTCTCGGCATCCCAACGATTTCTTGCACCTGAACCCGGGATTCACGATGGCGACCAACGAGCGGGTAACGGGCGGGTGCACACCCTAGTCCGATGACGAATTCATGGACTGAGGACAACGAAGGCCAGTCGAGGTCTTGAGGCTAGGCGAGCCGTGCGGGGACGGCTACGGTTGCCGGCCATGGGGCGGTCTTGCCGAACGCGGATGAACCGGACGACAAGCCGGGGCCGGCATGCATCCGGCGGATGGGCATGAGCCTGTGTCGGCGCGCCCGGGTTTCGGGCTCTGCCGGGACGCGCGCGGTGAAGGTTCTGTCATCCGCTCTTCCGCCAGGCGCATCGTG
>JAPOOH010000269.1 GCA_026713505.1 Chloroflexota bacterium
ACAAGGACCTCGGCATCAAGGAGGAGAATCTGCGCCTCCGCGACCACGACCCGGACGAGCTCGCCCATTATGCCAAGGCGACCTCCGACGTCGAGTACAGCTTCCCGTGGGGCTGGGGCGAACTCGAGGGCATCGCCAACCGCACCGATTTCGACCTCTCCCCGCACGAGGCCGTCTCCGGCAAGACGATGAAATACTTCGACCAGGAGGCGAACGAGCACTACTTCCCGTACGTCATCGAGCCTGCCGCCGGGGCCGACCGCGCCGCGCTCACCTTCATGTTCGATGCCTACGACGAGGAGATGGCCCCCACCGGCGACGGCAAGGAGGAAGTGCGCACCGTCTTGCGATTCCATCCGGACATCGCGCCCGCGCAGGTCGCCGTCCTCCCGCTCAGCCGCAACGTGAAGCTCACCCCCACCGCGCGAGACGTGCACGCGCAGGTGCGGAGCGTCTTCCGCGCCCAGTACGACGACGCGCAGTCCATAGGCCGCCGCTACCGCCGCCAGGACGAGATCGGCACTCCCCTATGCGTCACCGTCGACTTCCAGACTGTGGAGGAGGACCAGGCGGTAACCATTCGCAACCGCGACTCGATGCAGCAGCACCGCGTCCCCATCGCCGAGCTCGCCGACGCCCTCCGCGCCGCCCTCCGGGACATGGGCAGCACCCGGGTCTAGGGGCGACACCCGCCCCTTGTGCCGTCGCCGCAGCGCCCCCTACCATGGCGGGCAGGCGGCGGGCGGAGCCCTTGGTTCCCCACGCCATATCCCCGAGTGGATGGCTCAGAATGGCTCACAATGGCCCACTTTTGAATGGTGTGGTATCCGGAACCTGCCGGGGGTGAGGGCCTGACCGCCATGCGCCTGCTGCACATCTCCGACATCCACGTTGGCGTCGAGACGTACGGACGGCCCGCCTCACAGGCCGACCTCGACGCGCTGCCTGACTGGTACGCGCCAGGTGTGGACCGCGCGGAGTACCTCGGCGTCAACACGCGCCTCTTGGACTTCCTCGCTGCGATGGACTTCGCCGTCGACTACGCAATCGAGGGAGGCATTGACCTCGTACTCTTCGCGGGCGACGCTTACAAGGCGCGCAACCCAACGCAGACCCACCAGCGCGAGTTCGCGCGCCGCATCGCGCGCCTCTCGGCGGCTGGTATCCCCACGTTCCTCACCATCGGCAACCACGACCTGCCCCACGTCGCCAACCGCGCCACCGCGCTCGAGATCTTCCCCACGCTCAGCGTCGCCAACGTCACCGTCGGGCAGAAGCTCGAGACGCACCGCATCGCCACGAACGCCGGCGACGTGCAGGTCGTCGCCCTGCCGTGGATACGCATCGGCCAGTTCATGAACGCGGAGGAGACGCGCGGCAAGACACTGGAGGAGATCAAGCAGGGCGTGGAAACAGCGCTCACCGCGTTCCTCCAGGAAGAGGTCGACAGGCTCGACCCTGCCGTCCCCGCCGTGCTCTGCGCCCACGTCAACATCGCCGGAGCGAAGACCGCCTCGGAGCAGTCGATGATGCTGGGAAACGACCACGTCCTCAGCCTCGGGACCGTCGCCATCCCGCAGTTCGACTACGTCGCGCTTGGAAATATCCACAAGCACCAGGTGCTCACGGAGCATCCGCCCGTTGTCTACGCGGGCAGCATCGAGCGGGTGGACTTCAGCGAGGAGCGCGAGGACAAGGGTTTCGTCGTCGCCGAGATCGACCCCGCGCGGCCGCTGGGCGAGCGCCTTATCGGCTACGACTTCGTGCCGACCCCGGCCCGCCCCATGCTGACGATACGCGTCGCCACGGGCCCGATGGAGAACCCCACGGAGGCGGCGGTCCAGGCCATCGCCGCGCACCCGGAGGAGGAGTTGCAGCGCTCCATCGTCCGGCTGCGCGTCGAGATGCGCGCGGAGCAGGAGCCCGCGTTCCGTGAGGCAGACGTGCGCGCCGCGCTCGCCCCCGCGTTCTACGTCGCGGGCATCGAGCGCCGCGTCGAGCGCGAGCGTCGGACGCGCCTTCCGTGGGAGGACGCTGAGCGCATCGAGCCGCTCGACGCCCTGCGCCGCTACTTCCAGTCGAAGGCCACGCCGGACGACCGCGAACAGACGCTGCTCAGGTATGCGGAGGACCTGCTGCAGGAAGCGCTGGCGGAGCGGGACGAGTAGCCGTGGCCGCAGCGGTGCGCATCAGGACATTCGAGATGCGCGACTACGAGCAGGTCGTGGCCTTGTGGCGCGCCGCCGGACTCTCGCTCAGCCTGTCTGACGACGAGCCCGGTATCGAACACCGGCTGCAGCGCGACGCGGAGCTGTTCATCGTTGCCGAGTCCGGCGGACGGGCCGTCGGCGCTGTGATGGGCTGCTACGACGGGCGGCGCGGATGGGTGAATCACCTGGCGGTCGCGCCCGGCCAACAGCGAAACGGCATCGGCACCATGCTCATGGCGGAGCTCGAAGCCCGCTTCCGCGCGCTCGGGTGCGTGAAGGTCAACCTGCTCATCTCGCCCGGCAACGGCGGTGTGCAACCCTTCTACGACGCCATCGGCTACACCCGCGACGACCTCATCTTCATGGAGAAGGTGCTCAGGCCGGCGGACTGAGAGGCGACGCTTCAGCGTTATGGAGCAAACACGGATGCCTTGCGCTCACCCACGCGCAATGTGTGATAATCGC
>JAPOOH010000270.1 GCA_026713505.1 Chloroflexota bacterium
GAAGGTCTACGTGCAGAACAACGAGCTGCGGGCGGGGCTCCACCCCGACATGGGGATGGACCGCGTCCTGCGCAAGCAGTACTTCGACCACCCGCTCGACTTCGAGACCGTGATGGGCGACACGGAGATCGTGCCCGGCGTGTGGGTGCTGCAGACGTACGGCCACACGCCCGGGCACCAGAGCCTGCTCGTGGAGCTGCCGTCCGGCCCGATGATCTTCAGCGGCGACGCCATCCACGTCTGGGAGAACGCGGAGAAGGAGCGCCCCTTCAACGGCTTCTACAACCTCCAGGACGCCTACGAGTCCATCCGCCGCCTCAAGATGCTCGCCGCCGTCACCAACGGCACCCTCGTCCCCAGCCACGACCCCGCCCTCTGGGAGACGTTCCAGCCGGCGCCG
Organism: Chloroflexota bacterium; assembly: GCA_026713505.1. Taxonomy (GTDB): domain Bacteria; phylum Chloroflexota; class Dehalococcoidia; order Lucifugimonadales; family Australimonadaceae; genus Bin16. Next base: position 401 of record JAPOOH010000270.1, read on the forward strand.
TACAGGTACACGTAGGGGGTGCCTACGCCGACCGTGGGTTGTGGTGGACGCCTGCGGCTAAATGCGAGGTTGCGACTACGGACATACCCAAGGTGCGAACTGGGCAGGCAGTAAGCAATGGCCCTAACCAAGGCACCATGCCATCTGGCGGTATGTAGAGTGTCGGGTCAGTATCGAGGGACTGCCACACAAGCACTGCACGAGGTCGGTAACCTCCTTCAGGCTCATAGAATTCCCAGAGTCCATCCTTCCGATTCGTCATAGGAGCGGCCATTGAACCCTCAAGATCGAGGACTCGAGTTGCGCCACCCCCGAATAGCGCTGTCTCTATCTCCATAGTGTCGGCATCAGGCGCCAGCAATGCGACCAAAGATACGGGCGGGTCGTGTTGCTTCACTGCCTCTTTGATCTTTTCGCGCACACGCTGGGACTGATTCGGCTTTATCCTTCCGCCTCCGAGGGATCCCATGAGGAACCCGTAAGGCGGTCCCGGCTGGAACGTGATGTCCAGAATCTCCTCTACGTCGCCGTTCCCGTCCTGAAGACTTATCGAAAGCACAGGCAGTCCATGTGCCCTACTGCCGAAATCTATCCAGTCTTGGTAGTCCTCTGGATTCAGGTTCGCCACGTGGTCATGGATAGTCTTGGTGACTTCTCCCTTGGGGGGCTCGTTGCAAACTCCTGATGGAAATCCAGGCATGTTGCGTACCTCGAAGGTCCACCCCCATCGGGGGACGTCCATAGTGCAAACCTCCCTCATTAGCAACCGCTGCTGTGGACTCTCCCAGAACATCTGCGGCTGGATAGTCTTGGCTTCGATGTCGAACAGCACCAACCTGCCGCTGCGCAGAGTCCACTCGACACGAATGTCTGGTGTGTTGTTCCCTCTCGATATGTCGCTAACGGTTAACCCTGGCACTTGGCGCAGGAACTCGATTACCTTGTTCTCGAACGCCGGCCCTTGATCAAACATGTTGCTGACAGGTCTCTTGGCCCCCTTCATCACGATGGTCTTCGTTGCCGCCTCGTTTGCCTTATGCACGGCAACAAACCACCGAGCTCGGCTTACGCAGGTCTCACAGAGAAGCTGGCCACGAGTCACCATGTGGTCAAGCAGACCCGGGTCGGATGCGTCATATTCGTCCCAAGAACACCATAGTTCGTAAGCGCTGCCGCAGAGTGACGCACGGCCCCCCGACGAACCGAAGAACGCCAGATGTATCGTTCCTTCCTTCACTGCCTTCTCCATGAGTCTTACGTTCTCTGATTCTTCCCCATCCTGTCCATCCTGTGCATCCCTATTCGTTCCTGTCCGGGGGCGGCGGGCTATAATCGTCATGCGCCTGAAGGACTCGGAAGGCGCACCCCCACTCGGAGGAGTCCTCATGACAACCAACCCGCTCAAGCGACACTCAGCAGAGATGACCGACGGCCCTTCCCGCGCTCCGGCGCGCGCGATGCTCAAGGCCATCGGCTTCACGGACGACGACCTCGCCAAGCCCCTCATC
>JAPOOH010000271.1 GCA_026713505.1 Chloroflexota bacterium
CACCCTCCCCGGGGGGGAGGCCGTACCGCGCGTCCTGGACGGCGGCAGCGAGTGGACCTACGGCGAGCCGGTCCGCCCCGGCGACGCCATCACGTTCGTCACGCGGATGGAGGACCTCATCGAGCGGGAGGGCCGTATGGGTTCGATGCTCATCGCCACCTACGTCACCCGCTACACCAACCAGCGCGGCGAGCTCGCCGCCACGCAGCGCAACACCCTCATAAGGATGCCCGCAGCATGAGCACGCAGACGTACCTGAACGACGCTACCGAGGGCACGGAACTGCCCGCCCTGGTGAAGGAGCCGACGACCCGCCAGCTCGTGATGTACGCCGGCGCATCCGGCGACTTCTACGAGATCCACTACGACAAGGACTTTGCGAGTGCGCAGGGCCTGCCAGGCGTGATCCTGCACGGCGCACTGAAGAGCGCGTACCTCGGCCAGCTCGTCACAGACTGGGCAGGCGCAGAGGGGCGGCTGCTCTCGCTCTCCGTGCGCTACCGCGAGATGGACGTTCCGGGCGACGTCCTGACGTGCCGGGGGACCGTCGTGGAGCGGGACGAGGAAGCAGGCTCCGTACGCTGCGACATCTGGATCGAGAACGGCGCAGGCTCCCGCACCACCACCGGCGAGGCCGTTGTCGCACTCCCGTCGCGCTAGCCCCCGTCGTTCTTGTGAAAACAACGCTACGCACTCCCGCCTCGTCATTCCCGCACCGGCGGAAATCCAGAGTGGCCTGGCAGGCCACACGGGGCGGAGTGGAAGGATGGGGCGCGTCTTGCCGTCTACTGCGTCACGCGGCTGGCAAGTACGGGGCAACGCAACCAGCGCCTCCCCATTTCCTCCCTTACACGGCCTGACAAGGCCCCGGGCCATTCTTGTGAAACAGCCTCCCCCGCTCATGGTGAGCCTGTCGAACCATCCTGCGGGAGGCCCGCGCTCCAGCGCGCAACCTCGCCCTTGAGCGGCGTGGAAGCCGTCACGCCCCGCCCTGAAGCGCCTCCCACTCCTCGCGTGTCAACTCCATCAGGATGAAGTTGTACCCCGCGCGGCGCACGGGTTTCACCTCGCGGAACCCGCACATCCCGAACGCCCGGCGGGCGCGGGCGTTCCACTCCAGCGTATGCAGGTAGAGCCGGTTCATCGCCGCGTTCTTGAAGCACTGGGCCACCAGCAGTTGCACCGCCTCCCGACCATAGCCCCTGCCCCAGTAGTCCCGGTTCCCGACCAGGATGCCGACCTCGCACTGGCCCTTGAAGTTGTCGATGTCGTAAACCATGCAGTTGCCGATGTGCAGACCGTCCAGCGTGTCTATCCCGTAACGCCGCACCCACGGCGATGGGTACTTCAGCTCGTTCTCGTAATCGCGCAGGAAGTCTGACAGTGGCTGACGAAGGCGAGGCGCGGCGTCGAGCTCGGCCAGCTCCTGGTCCGCCCGCCAGCGGTGGTCGTCCTCGCCATCCTCGATCCGCTTGTCCCGGAGCACCACCTTCTGACCGCGGATGTTGGTCTCGGTCGTCATACGGCGCCCTCTCCCGCGTCGAGCGCCGCCATCGCCCGGCGCAGCACCTCGCGCTGGCCCTTGAACGTGTCGAGGTCCTCAACCCTGGAGTTGCCGAGGTGGAGACCGTCCAGCGTGTCTATCCCGTAACCCCGCACCCACGGCGATGGGTACTTCAGCTCGTTCTCGTAATCGCGCAGGCAGACTGACA
>JAPOOH010000621.1 GCA_026713505.1 Chloroflexota bacterium
ATGCCGGACGAGCGCAAGGCGCTGGCCGAGGGAACGGGCCGCCTCGACCGCGTGCTGATAGAGGTCGAGGCGCGGGAGACGGACGTGCTGTCTTCGGTCGTGCAGCAGTGGGCGGAGGAGACGGGCGGGATCGGCTTCGACAGCCGCGCCTATGCCGCGCTGATGGAGCGCGCGCGCTCCCTCGATGCCAGGCCGCATCTGCCGGAGAGGCTGCGCGGCACGGTCGACGGCCTTCTCGCCAGGGACGAACGCTGGGCGTTCAACCGGGATCGGGTCGAGGCATTCCTCGAGCGGGCCGCGGAGGCCGGGCGTGCGCGGCAAGTCATGACGCAGCAGCGCGTCACGACCTCGTCGTTCGAGGAGCGCCTGCAGGCCCGGCAGGACTGCCGGCGGAAGGAGCAGGAGGTTCTCGACGAAGCGGCGGCGCTCGGGAAGGAAATGCCGCAAGGCGAGCTCGCCGCACATCTGCACGCCGCCGGCGCAGGCCCGGACGCGGTCCGGGAGCGGGAAGAGCAGATCCGCCGCAGCATCGCCCTCGACGAGGAAAGGCACGCCGCCCGGCGAATGAGCCGGGACCGGGGAATGTCGATGTAGGCGTGGATCGCCCTGCGGTCGTGTATCGGTTGCGCGGCTCTGCCGTCGGCGGCGTGCCGACGGGTAGAAGAAGGTGCGGCGTGGCCGAATTTCCGCCCCCGAAACCCTCACTATATTGTTTGTTTTGCACACAATATTCTCACAAGCACGCTGCTATGGTACTGGATGTTTGTGCCTGTCCGTATCCACACCAGCGGGTTGCGAGGTTCCGATGCAAATTCAGAGAACGAGCGTGACGAGCGTGTGCGCAGCTTTCTCGGCGGCGCTCTTTCGAGGCGGCGCCATCGGTGAGGGCAGCGACGATGCGGATGCGAGCTTGACACCGGCCCCCGCTTCGCGCGTGTATAATCTGCCAGCGGCCAAGCGGCCAAGCGGCCAAGCGGCCAAGCGGCCAAGCGGCCAAGCGGCCAAGCGGCATGACGTGCGCCCGGCGCCCGGGCGGAGCGCGCAAGCCGGCTCCCCCGACAGGCTCTCCGCGCAAATCTGACCCGCGCACCGGGCGCCGCGGCGCCCGCCTCTCCCGTCTCCTCCCCGCCCTCGCGCTGCTGCTCGGCGCGCTCTCCCCGTTCGCCGCCGCGCCGGCGGCGGCCGAAGTGCTCGTGAGCACCATTAGTCAATCGAACACCCGCAATCTCACCACATTAGACTACCAACATTACCTTCAGGGTTTCACGACCGGGGCCGATGCGGGGGGTTACAGACTTACGAGCATCGACTTTAAATTTGCCGGAGCGGATTCCGACCCTGGCACTCTCCGGGCGGAGTTGTGGTCCGCCAATACTGACGGCACCCCGGGCGCGAAACTCAAGACCCTGACGTATCCATCGACCTACACTGCCGGAATCCGTACCGCCACGGCGCCGGCGGGCACGATTCTCAAGCCGAGGACCAAGTATTTTGCCGTGGTTTACAGAGACAGGGTTAGGGATCCCACCACGCCGTCGAGTTATGTAATCAAGCGGAACCCCACTGCACCGACAGCCCGAGCCGGTTGGTCTCTCGACGATCGCTACTATTGGGGCAACATTGGCGTGGGCTTCGAAGCGGACGTCGACCCTCCTGACGCTCTCCTCATCCGCGTCAACGGCCGTGTCGCGGTCCAATCCTCCCTCCCCCCCTGCACGTACGACCCGGGGACGCCGCCCCCCGACCTGGTGACAAGCGAGTGGCCGAGGGAGCTCGCCAACCTGGAGTGGGAAACGGCCCTTCCGACGGGGGACGTACCAACCTCCTTGCGGGGGGGCTTCTGGTCCCGCACGGGCCCGAATAGTCTGGCGAAGCGGAATGCAGACCCCAATCTCCCCTACCACAATACGCAGGAAGTCGACTTCAACCGCGGTGAGAACATCTACCTCGCCTACGTCGCCTTCAATGTTGGGCACGTGTGGATCAAGCCGACCTTGCCGGCGACCCCGCGCGGGGTGCTGATGACCGTGGCGTCCGACGTCGCCGCGCCGGTGTGCGCCACGTCCGGCACCGCCTACCGCGTGGCCCTGAGGCCCGGCCACACGTCCACCACCGACGTGGTGGTCAGGCTCGGGGGCAACGGCACCTTCAACAACAGCTACCGCATCAGGTTCATCAGGCAGCAACCCCTCCGGGTCTCGTTCGCCACCGATACGATGGAGATAACCGAAGGCGAG
>JAPOOH010000546.1 GCA_026713505.1 Chloroflexota bacterium
AAGCGGGAGAACACGACCGTGTCAGCGTCTACCACGGAAACGCCGTCATCGTTCAGGGCACGCTTCGGATTACCGGCGACACCATTCGAATCTACCTCAACGCGGACGACGAGTTCGTCAAGCTCGTCTCGCTGGGCAAACCTGCCTCCATGCGACAATTGCCGGACGACTCCGAGCAGCACCACACGGCGAGAGCCGACCGGCTCGAGTACTTCGCGAACTACGATCTCATTGTTCTCATGGGTCACGCCAGCTATGGCCAGGGAGCGGACCAGATGAGCGCGGAACGCATCGTGTACGACTCCCGCCATGGCCGCCTCAAGGCCCATTCCCGTCCCGCTGCGACCGGACGGGATCAAGGGCAGGAGCAGCATCCGGCCCGCGTGAGGATCACGATCAACCCCAAGAAAGACGCCGACCCGTGAGCGTCCTGACCGCCAGCCGGCTCGCCAAACGCTACCACGGACGCAGCGTGGTCAATGACGTAAGTTTCGCGGTGCAGAGCAGCGAAGTGGTCGGGCTTCTCGGCCCCAACGGCGCCGGAAAAACCACGAGCTTCTACATGATCACCGGGCTCGTCTCCTGCGACGCGGGCAGCGTTCACCTGAACCGTCATGATCTTACCGGATACCCCATTCACACCCGAGCCCGGATGGGAATCGGCTACCTCCCGCAAGAACCGTCGGTGTTTCGAAAGCTGAGCGTAGGGGACAACATCCTCGCGATCCTCGAAGCGCGAAAAGACCTCGGACACACCCGTCGCCGTCAACTCCTGGATGCCCTCATGGGCGAACTGCACATCTCTCATCTCGAATCGCGACGGGGGGACGCCCTCTCCGGAGGAGAACGCAGGCGTGTGGAAATCGCCCGAGCCCTCGCGCTCGAACCGCAGTTCATGCTGCTTGACGAGCCCTTCGCGGGCGTGGACCCCATCGCCATACAGGATCTCAAGGGAACTATCGGACACTTGAGCGATCGGGGTATTGGAGTTCTCATCACCGACCACAACGTACGAGAGACGCTTGCGATATGTGATCGCGCCTACATAGTCAATGAAGGCCGAATCATCGCCGAGGGACGTCCCGACTCCATTCTGCGCGACCAGCGCGTCCGGGACGTCTATCTCGGATCGGAGTTCGAGCTGTCCATGTGAGCAGCCAAGGGAGGCTGCTACAATTCCCGTGAATGCCGGCCGCGTGCACAGCTCTCTCCGGTACGCCGCGGGCGCAACCAGCAAAGAACACCGTGCACTCGGCTCCCACGGACCAGGAGCGCCGCTCTAGCCCTTCACCGCAATGCGGCGTGCGGCGGCGCGACAAGACCTCTGCTCCCGAGCGTACGCGCCCCTCGGGAGGCTCCGCCCGACCAAGGAGATCTGCAGAAAGCCATGCAAGTGCACATATCCGGCCAGCAATTCGACATCAGCGAGCGCCTGCGACGCTACGTATCAACCAAACTCCAACGACTGGAGCGGCACTTCGACCACGTCACCAACGTCCACGTCACTCTGAAACAGGGAAAACAGTCCCAGTTTGCCGAAGCCACCGTGCACGTGTCCGGGCGGCAATTGCACGCCGACGCGGCCGGTTCGGGAATGCATGCCGCCATCGACGCTCTCGTCGACAAGCTGGACCGACAGATCAAGCGTCACAAGGAAAAGCTGAGCGACCATCATCGCGATGAGAAAGGGCACAAGAGATTCAGCGGATAAGAGAAGCGTGACGGCCCCGTCCGGGGCCGCTCCGACGCCTGAAGCAACGGCGGCGTAGTTCCGAGAGCATCGTGTCGATACGCGTTGTCGATTTGCTCGCCCCCGAACGCGTAGTGGTGGCGCCCCCCGAAGTAACCAGCCGAAAGCGCGCGCTCGAGACGCTGA
>JAPOOH010000272.1 GCA_026713505.1 Chloroflexota bacterium
CAGCCCCGAGGACACGAAGCGCTACATCCACCACTACAACTTCCCCCCGTTCTCCACGGGTGAGGCGCGCCGCATGGGCACGGGTCGCCGGGAGATCGGTCACGGCGCGCTTGCAGAGCGCGCTTTGGCGCCCGTCATCCCGGACGCGTCGGAGTTCCCGTACGCGTTCCGCGTCGTCTCAGAGGCGCTCGGCTCGAACGGCAGCACCTCCATGGGGAGCGTCTGCGGCAGCACGATGGCCCTCATGGACGCCGGCGTGCCCATCACGCGGCCCGTCTCCGGTGTCGCGATGGGCTTGATGACCGACGATGAAGGCAACTTCCAGGTGCTGACGGACATCCAGGGCGTCGAGGACTTCTTCGGCGACATGGACTTCAAGGTCGCGGGCACCCGCGAGGGCATCACCGCCCTGCAGATGGACATCAAGGTCTCCGGCATCACGCAGGAGATATTCCGGCAGGCGCTCGCGCAGGCGAAGGAAGGACGCGCGTTCATCCTCAACCACATGCTCGGCACGCTCGCGGAGCCGAGAGAGGAACTGAACCCCAACGCGCCGCGCATGACCCGCGTGAGCATACCGGTCGACAAGATCGGCGCGCTGATCGGCCCCGGCGGGAAGATGATCCGGAGCATCGTCGAGACCACCGGTGCGTCCGTCGACGTAGAGAACGACGGCGTCGTCACTATCGGTGCGTCGGACCAGGCCGCCGCAGAGCATGCCATCCGCATGATCGAGGGCCTCACGAAGGAAGTGGAGGTTGGCGAGCGGTATGACGGCAAGGTGACGCGGCTGATGAACTTCGGCGCGTTCGTGGAGATCCTCCCCGGCAAGGAAGGCCTTGTGCACGTGAGCGAGCTCGACACCACGCGCGTCGAGTCCGTCGAGGCCGCTGTGAAGGTGGGCGACGAACTGGAAGTAATGGTGGTGGAGATTGACCGGATGGGTCGTGTCAACCTCTCCCGCCGCGCGGTGCTCGAGAATCTCTCTCCGGAGGACGTGGCCAGCAGCCGCTCCAACGGACGCAGCAGCGGTGACCGCGGCCCTCGCGACCGGGGCGACCGCCGTGGCGGCGACCGGGACCGCGGGCCGCGTCGTCCGCGCGAGTTCGGGCGAAGATAGTCCACGACCGGAACATGTGAAAGAGGAGAGGCGCTGCGGTCCGCAGCGCCTCTCCTCTTTATTGAGAACGCAAGACCAGTAGAACTGACGGCACAGGTAGATTGACCCGTAACTGATACTGACAATCGCACTGGATGCACGGTACTCGCGTGTATAGTCTTTCGGCACACACAGACGTGAGGAACGACCGGTGAGGAAGGCCATAGTCTCGTTGCTGGCTGCGGCAGCAGCCGTAGTTGCGGTGTCCGGCGGATGCGCGTCGGACCCGACTCCAACGTCTCCACCGGCCGTCACTCCTACTCCGACGCCAACAGCGACAGCAACGCCAACACCAACGCCGGTCCCGCCCGCTCCGACCGTAACTCCGACACCTACACCCACGCCAAGCCCTACCTCTACGCCAACGCCAACGGCCACCCCTGTTCCTGTTCCCACCAGCACACCGTCGCCTACCGTTACACCGACACCGACGCCGCCGGCGTCGCCTACCGCGACGCCAAGGCCCACGCCGACCCCGGACCCGTCGGTATCGCCCGACTACGCTCCGGGGCTGGAGTACGCGCGCGCCGAGAGGTTGGAGGGTGAGGACACCGCAAGGTACGCTGCGGCGTTCGTTCACGGGAAGTCGCTTGACCTGTCCGACGAGCATGCCGCCGCCTTCGCCGGTGGGGTCCTCTACTTTGCGATCATCGCGGAGGACGTCTTACTGGGCCGGGGTCGCTACGCGGACTACGACGCATACGCGCAGGAGCGGTACGTCGAACCGTTCGAGGAGGCGCTCGCCAACGGCGCATCTCCGGTAGAGGCGCTCGCTCAGGCTGACGAGGCGTTCCGCGTAGTCGGGAGGTGGTGGCCGGTCCTGGGACGTCCCTACGAGGGCGGGCTCGCCGAAGATTACGCGAAGGCATTAGCGCGGACGGATGAGGTAGGGCTGGCCGCCCACCAGTATGCCGCCTTCTACGCGGCGAACAGGTACATCGGCTACACGGAGGAGCATTCTGACGAGGCGGGCAGCATCATCGCCCGGGCGTACCGTGAGTCCGACCAGCGGGACGCGCAGTTGCGCATCAAGTACGCATCGGCCTACCTGTTGGGCTACCAGCATGCGCACCAGACCCACGAGTTCGAGGACGAGAGCAAGGACCACCGCTGGGCGGACACGTACGCCGATGCGTTCGTGGTGGGATGGCTCCGCGCCACGAACAGGAGGTGGCTGGACGCCAATAACGTGTCGTTCGACTACGCCTCCTTCGTCGCTCACGCGAATGTCGACTGGGGGTACCCGCAGCAAGAGGCCGGCCTGCGCGCGGAAGCTTACCTGCGCGGCTCCTACGAGGCGTTCCTGCTCGACTTCGACGTGACCGGCGACGATTATTACGACTACGCGCGGGAGTACTACCTGGCGTACTACGACTGGGCCTTCGAGCGGGGCTGGAACCAGGAGCGCGCGCACGTCTACGCGACGGCGTACGCGGGTCAGCGGCTCGACGACGCATCGGAAGAGGACGCTGCGGCGTACGCGAAGGCCTACGAGCGCGCCTACGTGGCGGCACGCGCCGACGGCCAGGGCGAGGAAGAAGCGCACGAGACCGCGTTTGCTGCTGCAGAGGCGAAAACAGCCGGATAAACCGTGCGCACTCGTTCCTGCGCCGTTGCTACCATAGCGTCATGGCTTTCCTTAAACGTCTCGTCATCTGGACCGTCATGGCCGTCCCGCTCGGCATGGCTATCGGAGCGGTCGTCTCCTTGACGTGGGGCCCGGACTCCGACATCGACCGCGCCACCGCCGGGTTCAACGGCGCCGTCGCGGGCTTCTGGCTCGGCCTCATCGGCGCAGTCGCAGCCGCGGCGACGACGCGCATCGCGCGGGAGCCGCTCCGCCGCGCGGGCGGCTCGGAGTGCCACACCGGCGGGGTTATCGTGTTCGGCCTGTTGGCGGTAGGGCTCTGGCTGCTGACGCTGGCCTGAGCCAGCCGCGGAGAGTCGTATCAGCGGAGGCAGGAACCCCGCAGCCCCGGTGCGCCGGGAGAGGGTTACGCAGCCGCGCCTACGGGCAGGTCGACCTCGTACTGCGCCAGCATCGCGTCCAGGGACGCGGCGGTCTTCTCGTCCGCCTCGACGAGCGGCAGCCGGAGCCCGCCGACGTTGAAGCCCGCCCGGTTCAGGCAGTACTTGACCGGTATGGGGTTCGAGACGACGAAGAGGCCCGACGATATCGGCAGTTGCCGCTTGTGCTCCGCCGCAGCCGCGGCGAGGTCGCCCGCCACTGTGAGCTCGATGAGCCGTTTGATCTGCTGCCCGATAAGGTGCGACGCCACGCTGACGACGCCCCATCCGCCGAGACTCACGACTGCGAACGTGTCGCTGTCGTTGCCGCTCCATACGTGGAAGTCGTCCGGGGCGTCGCGGATGATGGCGGCGATCTGGGCGAGGTCGCCGGACGCCTCCTTCGTGCCGACGATGTTGGGGACGTCGTTCGCGAGCCGCAGGGTTGTCTCCGCGGTCATGTTGACGATGGTGCGGCTCGGCACGTTGTAGAGGATGCAGGGCAGGGACGTGCTCTCCGCGACGGCCCTGAAGTGGCGATACAGCCCCTCCTGCGTCGGCTTGTTGTAGTAGGGCACGACCAGCAGTTGTGCGTCCGCGCCGGCCTCTTCCGCCATACGGGCCAGCTTGATCGTCTCGCCGGTGCCGTTGGTGCCGGAGCCTGCGACGACGGTGGCGGAGCCGCCCACCGCCTCCTTCACCTCCGTCCAGAGGCGCAGGTTCTCTTCGTGAGCGAGCGATGGGTTCTCGCCCGTGGTGCCGGTGACGACGAGGCCGTCGCTGCCGGACGTCACGAGCGCCTGGGCGAGACGCCGCGCCTGCCCGTAGTCGATCTCCATCGCCGCGTCGAACGGCGTGACCATCGCTGTGATGAGACGGCCTATGTCGGTCATGCCCCGCCTCCTCCCGAAGGGGTCTGCACTACGGATTCTACCTGACGGCGCAACGGGGAGTGGGAGGCCTCCGCTTGCGCGGGGGCCGGATATAGCAGACCATCCATCCCGCCATGGCGCTCGACCTGACCAAGACTGCCGGACAACTGTACACGGCGATGCCGTCCATGCGGGAGCAGTGGGGCTCGCACCAGCGGGCGCTGGAGCACGCCGCCGGACACTTCGCGACCGCCGACCCGCACGAAACGGAGGACCGCCGTGCGACCGGCAAGGCGACGTGGCTCGTCGCGCGGCTGGACGGCGCCCTCCGGGGCGGCTTCGCGCCGCCGCCGTTGCCGGTTGACCACGTGGTCGTCGCGGTGGACGGCTCGCACGTGGACGTGGACCGCCATGCGGCGGCCCGCTGCTTTCTCATCAACATCGGCTACGTCACGCTCCGCTACGGCGAGGTCCCGCACGCGGAACTGCGCAGCGAGCCGCTTCTGTGCGCCGACGAGGAGTCGCTTGCGCTGCGCGACCGTCGCGGTGTCCGGGAGGCGAACATCGAGGGCTCGCTGCTGGGTATGCACCGCGCGGTGATGGAGATCGAGGCCCTGGCAGACGTGGTCGCGCGCGCGCCGGAAGGGCTGCCGGTGCTCGGCCTGCTGGACGGCACGCTCGCGCTGTGGGGACTGACCGGAGGCCTGGACTTCGTGCGCGAGGAGCTGGTGGACCGCCGTCTCGTCGATGCGATGGACCGGCTGCGTTCGGAGTCGCAGCGGCGCACGCTCGCGATCGCGAGCCACATCAGCCGCCCGCGCAGCGCGGAGGTCGTGAACGCGATCCGCATCTCCCGCGAGGTGTGCGGCCACGAGACGGTGAACTGCGACGTCAACTGCGGGCAGCTGCGGCGCGGCGACCGCAACTGCGACGTGGTTGGCGGCGTCACGGATGCCGCGCTCTTCGCGCGGGAGCTGGAGCCGGGAGAGCGCTCGGCGCTCTTCCACAGCGCGTCGAGCATCGTGACCGAGCACTACGGCGACCACCAGGTGTGCTTCTTCTACGTGAACGTAGGGGAGGAGATTGCGCGTATGGAGATGCCCGCGTGGACGAGCGCAGACGGTATCGGGCTGGCGCACGCGGCGCTGCTCGCGCAGACGGCGAAGGGGCACGGCTACCCGCTCGCGTTGCAGGAGGCGCATGAGCAGGCGGTGATCAACGGGGCGGACCGCGAGTACTTCGCGCGGCTGCTGTACGAGACGGTATCGTCGGAGCGGCTGACCGGCCCGCCATCACAGGAGGCGCGCAGCAAACGGACGCGGTTCGTGTAAGCCGCGGCCCGGGTGCAGACATTCGAGACATGGGAGGAGCGCAGATGGCGCGGAACGGCTACAAGGTGATGGACTCGGACATGCACATCGTGGAACCGTCGGACATGTTCGACAAGTATCTGGACGCGCGGTTCGCCGACCAGGCGCCGCGCATCTCCCGCGCGCCCGGCAAGCGGGTGGGAGTGTTCCTGTTCGACGGCGAGCGGCTGCCGACCTGCGACGTGGACAACCCCCACCGCATGCAGGGCATGACCAATCGCACGGACGCCGCCACCCGCCCGATGCGCGAGCGCGGCTACGACGGCCCGTCGCAGTTGGAGGCGATGGACATGGAGGGCATAGACATAGCGGTCATGTACCCCACGGTCTGCCTCTACGTGCCGAATGGGCTTGACGACGTTGACGGTCCGCTGTCGGCTGCGGTCTGCCGCGCCTACAACAACTGGCTGTACGACTTCTGCCAGACAGACCCGGCCCGGATGAAGGTCGCGGCGATGGTGCCGCAGCACGACCCGAAAGAGGCGGTGAAGGAGGCGCGCCGCGCCGTGAACGAGCTGGGCGCGGTGGGCATCTACATGCGCCCCAACTTTGTGAATGGCGTGACGTTCCACAGCGCGGACTACGCGGAGCTCTGGGCGACGCTGGAAGAGCTGAACGTCCCGGTGGGCTTCCACGAGGGTACTGGCTCCGCCTACCACCAGGACGGCTCCGAGTTCGCCAACAACCGGCTCATGCTGCACGCCTGCTCCCACCCCATCGGCATGATGAAGGCGATGATCAGCATGGTGTGCGGCGGCGTATTCGAGAGCTTCCCCGGACTGCGCGCCGCGTACCTGGAGGCGAACGCGGGCTGGGTGCCGTTCTGGCTCGGGCGCATGGACCGCGACTATTCGCTCTACCGCGACTGGGACGCGCCGTTCCTGACGCGCCTCCCCAGCGCGTACTTCGCGAGCAACTGCTACGTCGGCACTGAGGCGGACGAGGCCGAGCTGCGTTACACGGTCGATGCCGTTGGTGCAACCAACATCGTTTTCTCTTCCGACTACCCGCACCACGATTCCGAGTTCCCGGAGTCCGTGAAGGAGTTCCTGGGCCACGACGACCTGGCGGACGAGGTGAAGCGGAGCATCCTCTGGGACAACTGCGCCAGGCTCTACGCCCTCGACTAGGGTAAGCGGGTAGGAGGACACGTATGGCGGCGCTCTTTCCCGCCTGGATCACGCGGGACGCCGCGCTCATCATCGCGGCGCGGGCGTTGCACACGTTTTCGCAGGGCCTCCTGGCCGTGCTGCTGGCCGTGTACCTGAGGGAGCAGCTCGGACTGGCCGTGTTCCTGGTGGGGCTGTTCTTCAGCCTGGGGTTCGCGAGTACGGCGGCCTTCTCGTTCCTCTCCACGTTCGTCAGCGAGCGCGTCGGGCGGCGCAAGCTCATGGTCTCCTACTCGTTGATAACGCTTGCCGGAAGCGCCGGGCTCGCCCTCAGCTCAAACCCGGCTGCGCTGGTGGTGTTCGCGTTCATCGGCTCGTTCAACGGCGCAGCGGGCAACGTCGGGCCGACGCAGTCGCTCGAGCAGGCGGCGGTGGCGGGGGTTGTCGAACCGTCGCGCCGCACGGAGCTCTTTGCGCTGTACCGCGTGGCCGCGGCGACCGCCGGTGCGCTGGGGGCGTTGGCTGCGGGCCTGCCCATTGCGCTGCAGTCGCTCGAGGGCGTGAGCGAGCCGGCGTCCTTCCGCATCGTGCTGTGGGGACTGGTGGGACTGCGCCTGGTGATAACGCTGCTGTTCATGCTGCTCTCCGACAAGGTGGAAGCCGAGCAAGGGCGGCGCGAGTGGGTGAACCCGGTGCGGCTCCCGTCCAGCGGCAGGATATTCACGCTTTCGGGGCTGTTCAGCCTGGACCAGCTTGCGGGGGCCATCATCGTGCGCGGCCTGCTGGCGCTCTGGTTCAGCGAGCGGTTCGGACTGGACCTCGCGTCGCTGGGAGTGCTCTTCTTCGTTGCGCAGGTCGTGGGCGTGGCGTCGCTCTGGGTGGCGGGAAAGATCGCGAATCGGATCGGCCTCATCAACACGATGTCGCTGGCGCACTTGCCATCCGGGCTGTTGTTGTTGGCAGTAGCGTTCTCGCCGTGGGCGTGGCTGGCAGTGACGTTCCTGCTGGTCAGGGCCTTGTTCGACCAGATAGACGTGCCTGCCCGGGACTCCTACATCATGTCCGTGGTGCAGCCGCACGAACGGGTGGCGATGGGAAGCATCCACATCGTGGGACGCTCTATCTCCGGCACGATCGGCCCGACGCTTTCCACGGGCGTGCTTCAGGCGATCGCCCTCAGCGCGCCGCTCGTCGGTTCCGCGCTGGTGAAGGTGACGTACACGCTGTCGCTCTACTTCATGTTCAGGAACGTGAAGGCGCCGCAGGAGATGCGCGCCGCCGAGCGCAGGGAGGAGTAGGCCGGGTAACCGGGGCGGGTCACAGAGCAGGCGTAGGCAAGACGGGCAGTTCGATGACGTCCGGCACACGGTCATCCTCATCGGAGACCGGGGGTGGCTGGGCAGGAGGGCCGTCGGGGTGGTCGTAGGCGCCTGTGCTTGCCATGAACTCTTCCAGGTCGTTGGTGTCGAATACCAGCATCGGCAAGGTAGCGTCCATCCCGATACGCCCATCGAACGCCTCCAGCCGCGCTTGGCTGGCTTCCATGACCTCTTTCCGGAACCGGGGCAACTCGACCTCCAGCAGGGGTCCATGCACCGCTGAACTATAGTTGTTCGATATTCTCCAGGCTTCGCTGTGGGGATGGACGGCGACCACCGTGCCGTCAACCTTCCGTTGTACGTCCCAGGTCTCAAAGACCTGCCACGCTTCGGTTGCGGGATTGATAGACGGGCCTAGAAAAAGGATCACCTCCTTTCCCCTGATACCGCCCGTGCGGGTGAAACTTGTGGGTGGCCCGGACCCTGTCGCGTAATGGGCTTGCACATCACCGTGTACGATTGCGGTTTCCCACTGTTGCCGAATTCCTTCCAGAAACTCTTCCTCCGATATCGCTTCTTCTCCCTCGAACCCTTCGTTCAGGTAATCCAGTGTTTCGGTTATGCCTAGATACAACCCTGTCTGCACCGTCAATCGAGGGGAGCCCTTGCCGAGGATGTAGCTGTTGACGCGTACGTCTGCAAAGCACTGGACGGCCCCGAAGTATGAGGCCACAGCGAAGTAGACTTCATCGTAGAGTGGAGCACGGACGGGGCCTTCACTCGTACATCGTTCCGTACCGGGCAGGAACGTCGCGCGGACGACGACATGCGTTACAAAATCCAAGAGGGGCTCATTCAGGCCAACGGCGCCGAGCTGTTGTTCCACGCTTGGGGGTATACCTTTGAGTTCGCGGAAGTTCGCCTCTATCCCCCCGGCATAGTCGATTTCGAATAGGATTCGAAGTCCAGCAAGAAACCACCATATCTGTGACACCAACATCGTCGTTGGAGGAGGTTGACATGGGTCGAAGGAGGAGCCGGGCGCCGGTGTGCAGGGGGATATCTCCTCCACCAGGTAGCCCGTGTACGGTGAAGGCGTTGGGGTAGGTGTGCCCGTAGGCGTGGGCGCAGGGGTCGGCGTAGGTGTGGCGGTAGGAGTCGCGGGCGTCAGGGTTGGTGTAGGCGTATGAGGAGCCATTGGGCTTGCGGTCACGGGCGCTAGGGTCGGAGTAGGGGCAGGCTGCTCCGGCTCTGTGCAGGCCGTTGTGCCGAGGATGAACGCGCTCGTCAGGGCTACCGCCGCGAACGCACGTGGGAGTTGGATGGCCGTCTTTCTGAGCACCTGCGCAGACTAGACACCTCCTCGAGGGGCGTCAACGCGCCCTGCTGGAGATCGGCCCTGTCGAGGGCGGTGGATAGCGTTCCAGTTATGGAGCGGGAGGCTCAATACTCCCCGGGGGCCGTCTCCTCCACCTCCAGGTCGCCGTCGTACTGCTCCGCCGGCCACCACGCCACCTTGAAATGGTTGGTGAGTCGCTCTTCAAGGACGCCGAGGCGGCGGTACTCGCTGATGAGGTTGTTGAACAGTTCCTTCACGCTCTGCTCCGCCTCATCCATCGTCTTGCCGTAGCCCGTGAGCCCCAGCTGCGGGATGTGCGCGACGCAGACCTCTCCCCGGTACTCCTTCGTCAGGGTCGTTGCTACGACGATCTTCCCGGTCTCTGACATGGCGGTCTCCTGTCGCGGGCATTCTATCCGTTGGCACTTTGACGCATGCCGCCTGCTCCACCCTCACCCGCCGCGCCATCGCGCCTCGGCCTCTCCCAGGGGGAGGGGCGGGCTGCGGAGCTATGAGCGCGGGTTCCTGCCTGCGCGGGAACGGCGGGGGTGAATCTGCTAGACTCGTCCAGAATGGCGCCCAGCGCGCCGTACTCTCGGAACCAGAGGATGAGATGACCGGCGACGCCCCCCAGGTGATTCCGGACGGCCTCGTCACCAGCCCGCGGCGCTTCATCGCGGGCGGTTCGTACGTCGGCCTCAAGACCTACGCTCCCAACAAGATGGACGTGGGCCTGCTCCTGTCCGAGCTGCCGTGCCGAGCGGCGGGCGTTTACACCACGAATAAGTTCGTCTCCCCTACAGTCACTGTTACCCGCGAGAACGTCGCCGCAGGGAAGGTGCGGGGCGTGTTCGTCACCAGCGGCATCGCCAACGCCGGTGTCGGCGAGCAGGGCATGAAGGACATCAAGGAGTGCCTGCAACTCGCCGCCGACCACCTGGGCGTTGAACCCGGCGAACTCGGCTCGGGAACGACCGGTGTGATCGGCGTGGAGCTGCCGATGGCGCTCATCCGGGGCGGCATGTCCACCATCAGCCTCAGCGACGACGGCGGGGGCGCCTTCGCCCGCGCCATCATGACGACCGACCGCGTGCCCAAGTCCGCCGCGGTGACGTTCACCTGCTCCGGCGGGGAGACCGTGACCATCGGCGGGTGCACCAAGGGCTCCGGCATGATCCACCCGAACATGGCAACCATGCTCGCGTTCCTCACGACGGATGCCGCCGTGGACGCCGCGTTCCTGGACTCAGCCCTCCGCAACTGTGCGGACGACACGTTCAACATGGTCACCGTGGACGGCGACACGAGCACGAACGACATGGTGCTGCTGCTGGCCAACGGCGCCGCCGGGAACGCGGAGATAGGCGAGGGCTCGCCGGATGCGGAGGCGTTCGCCGCCGCGCTGCACGCCCTCTGCTCCCACCTCTCGCGCGAGCTCGTGAAGGACGCCGAGGGCTCCAGCAAGATCTTCTCGGTGCGGGTGACCGGGGCTGCGAGCAAGCAGGATGCCCGCCTGGCGGCGCGCGCCATCGCAGCTTCCTCGCTCGTGAAGTCGGCCATACACGGCAACGACCCCAACTGGGGGCGCGTCGTCTGCGCGGCGGGCTACAGCGGCGCGGACCTGGACGTGGGCAAGGTCTCCTTCTTCATCAACGACGTCGCCATCATGGAGGCGGGCACACCGATCCCGTTCCACCGGGAGAGCGTCATTGCCATCATGAGCAGGGACGAAGTCGCCCTCACGGTAACGCTTGGACTGGGCGAGCACGAGGCAACCGCGTGGGGTTGCGAACTCACGGAAGAGTACGTGGTGTTCAACAGCGCCTACACCACCTAGTCGGCGCCTCGCCCGGCCCGAAAGGGCTCTCATGGAAGCAGACAGCCCCATCATTCTCATCAAGATAGGCGGGAGCACGTTGGGCTCCGAGGACACGTCTTTCAACGACGTGGCCGCGCTGCAGCGGCGGGGCGCTCGACCCGTAATCGTGCACGGCGGAGGTCCAGCCATCACATCGTGGATGGCGAAGCTGG
Source organism: Chloroflexota bacterium (assembly GCA_026713505.1). Classification (GTDB taxonomy): domain Bacteria; phylum Chloroflexota; class Dehalococcoidia; order Lucifugimonadales; family Australimonadaceae; genus Bin16. Next base: position 11,207 of record JAPOOH010000272.1, read on the forward strand.
GCCTGCACGCGGAGTTCGTGCGCGGCCTGCGCGTCACCGACGCGCCCAGCCTCGAAGTCGCCACAGCGGTGCTCGCCGGGCTCATCAACAAGGGCCTGGTGTCCGAGTTGCGGAGCGCGGGAGTCAACGCCGTGGGCGTCTCCGGCGCTGACGGCGGACTGCTGTGCGGGCGTATCACGGACCCGGACCTCGGCTTCGTCGCCGGCGAGCTGGCGGCCGACGCCTCGCTCGTCGAGCGATTGACCGATGCGGGCTACGTGCCTGTCGTTGCACCGGTCGCTACGAGCGTGGACGATGCAGGGCAGTTGCTCAACGTGAATGCGGACTCGGCGGCGGGCGCACTGGCCGTTGCGCTGGGCGCGCAGCAACTCGTCTTCCTGACGGACGTGGACGGCATCCTGAACGCGGACGGACGCCTCATCAGGCGCGTGCCGCTCGACACGGGCGAGGAGTTGCTGCACTCCGGCATAGTGAAGGGCGGGATGCTGCCGAAGCTGGAGGCATGCATCCTGGCCGCGCGTTCGGGCGTGCGTGCGGGAATCATCAACGGAACGCAGGCCGGAGCGTTGCCCTCCTGGCTGGAGGGTTCGCTCCCCGGCACGGCGGTCGTCTGAAGAGCGGCAGGCCATGACCACGCGCCCCCCGGATGACTTCGAGGAAAACGAACTGCCGGAGTGGCTGATGACGCTCTTCTCCAGGGAGAGCCTCTTCTTCCAGGCCGGCGTCGTGCTGGCGGGACTGTTCGCGCTCTACCTGGTGCTGGACCTGCTCCGCGGGGCATACGCGAACTGGCTCTGGTTCTCCAACCTGGGGCTGCGCAGCGTCTACAGCACAGTGCTCTTCACGCGTATCTGGCTGTTCATCGCGGGGCTGGCGATCAGCGGCGGAGCGCTCTGGCTCAGCTACTATGCCGCGTTCCGGTATGCGTGGGGCGAGAGCGTCTTCCGCTTCTCCCTGACGACGATCCAGTGGATACGGCTATCGCTCATCGTCGGCTCAGTGGCCATGGGTGGCTTCATCGCATTTACGTTCGCGTCCAGCCTGTCGAACCAGTACGGCAACTTCCTGCTCCTCATGAACGCGGCGGACTTCGGCATGGAGGACCCGCAGTTCGGCAACGACGTGGGCTTCTACACGTTCGTCCTTCCCGCGCTGCACACCATGCAGGGATGGCTGATGGGCCTGGCCCTGGTCACGCTCGTCACCACGGCCGGGCTGTACATGCTCATCTTCAGCGCGCGCGGGATAAACCCCACCATCAGTACGGGCGCGCGCACCCAGCTCGCACTCACCAGCGCCTGGCTGATGGTTACGATCGCGTTCGCGCACTTCCTGGACCGCTACGAGACGCTCTTCTCCCCCGCGGGCGCGGTGACAGGCACGACGTACAGCGACGTAAACGCGCGCTTGCCCGCGCTGCTGGCGCTCACCGTCATCGCGCTGCTCTCCGCCGGCATCATGCTGTACGCCATCCGCGTCGCGAACCTGCGGCAGTCGCTCCGGCTCATCTTCGCCGCGTTCGGACTGTGGCTCATCGCGGGAATCGTTGCGGGCTTCGGGTGGCCCCTGCTGACGCAGCGGCTCGCCGTCGCACCGTCTGAGTTGCAGCGCGAACGCCCGTATATCGAGCGAAACATCGACTGGACGCGCCGCGGGTTCGACCTCGGACGTATCGACTCGCGCCCCTACGACGTGCGAGAGGAGACGCTGGCGGAGGGCGTCGCGCAGAGCCCGGAGACCATACAGAACATCCGCCTGTGGGACCCGCGACCTCTGGAAGCGGTCCTGAACCAGTTGCAGCACCTGCGCCTCTACTACTCGTTCCTGGACGTGGACGTCGACCGCTACGTAGTCGACGGCTCGTACCGGCAGGTGCTCCTCGGTGCGCGCGAGCTCTTCCAGAGCGGCCTGGACGATGCCGCGCAGAACTGGGTGAACCGCGCCGTCATCTACACCCACGGCTACGGAGCGGTGATGAGCACCGCCACCACGTTCAGTGAGTCAGGCCAGCCCGAATTCATCGTGCGGGACGTTCCCCCCACCGGTGCGTTCGAGATCACTCAACCCCGCATCTACTACGGCGAGGCGTACGGCATCGACAGCAACGAGTATGTCGGTCTATTGAACCTCAACGCTACGGAGGCCGGGGAGGTCCGGCCCGGCATCATCACGAACGACGCCGTCGTCGTGAACACCAGCGAGTCGCAGTTCGACCGCCCCGCCGGGGAAGAGAACAGCGGGGCCGAGTACATCGACCGCTATGAGGGGGAGGGCGGGGTGCCGCTCTCCAGCCTGTTCCGGCGCGCCGTTTACGCCTGGGAGTTGCTGGACGTCAACATCCTGCTCAGCCGCCAGCTCACGCCGGAGAGCAGGGTGCTCTACCGCCGCAACATCAGGGAGCGCGTCAACGAGGTTGCTCCGTTCCTGGAGCTCGACGACGACCCGTACCTGGTCATCAACGAAGGCCGCCTCTACTGGATACAGGACGCGTTCACCACCACCGACCGCTTCCCCTACTCCCGCCGCATCGACAGGGAACGCATAGGCTTTGCCCCCGGGGGCGTAGCCAGGGAGTTCCGCAGTTTCGAGCGTCCCTTCAACTACATCCGCAACAGCGTCAAGGTGGTGATCGACGCCTTCGACGGGACCATGGACTTCTACACCATAGAAACGGGCGGGCCGGACCCGGTGCTCCAGACCTACCGCAACATCTTCCCTGACCTGTTCACCCCCATCGAGAAGATGCCTCCCGGTCTGCGAGAGCACATCCGCTACCCGGAGGAGCTGCTGCGCGCCCAGGCGGACACGTTCCTCCAGTACCACATGACGGACGTGAAAGAGTTCTTCCTGAAGGAGGACGAGTGGGAGTTCTCGCAGGAGGTCGTCGGGACGGACGTGACGGTCAACCTGCCGGACGGCACCAGGACCACGGGCCCCCGCAATCGCACCATCACGCCGTACTACGTCATCATGAAGATACCGGGCGAGGACGTGACCGAGTTCGTCCTCATCCTGCCGTTCACGCCCAAGGACAAGCCCAACCTCGTGGCATGGATGGCAGCGCGCTCGGACGGCCCCAACTACGGCGAGAGCATCGTCTTCGAGTTCCCGCGCGAGCGCTTCTTCGACGGCCCGAGCCAGGTAGAGGCCCGCATCGACAACAACCCGGTCATATCGGAGCAGTTCACGCTCTGGAACCAGTCCGGCTCGCAGGTGTACCGCGGCAACCTGCTCGTCATCCCCATCGGTGAGACGCTGCTCTACGCGGAGCCGATCTACCTGCGCGCGGAGTCGCTCGATTTCCCGGAGTTGAAGCGCGTCATCCTGGCGACCAGCACGAAGGTCGTGATGGAGCCGACGCTGGACCAGGCCCTCGCCGCGCTGCTCGGCGACGCGCAGACCGCCGTCGTCCCGAACGGCGGGGCCCCGGCGGAAGATGTCGGCATATCGCGCGACGAGTTACTGCGCATCCTGGACCAGATCGCACAGGCGTTAGAATCTATGCAGGGCGGCGCCGAGGAGTTGGACGAATCCGTGCAGGCCCTGCGAGACCTCATAGGAGAGAGCAACCGATGACCACCGATGCCACCGCACACGACTCCGCCTACTGGATGGCGCAGGAGTCCGAGTACTACGTTCACACGTTCAACCGCCAGCCCATCGTCGTCGCGCGGGGCGAAGGTGCCCGCGTCTGGGACGTTGAAGGCAACGAATATCTGGACTTCACCGCAGGGCTCGCTGTCACCTGCCTGGGACACTCCCACCCCGCGGTCACCGAGGCCATCCGCGAGCAGGCAGGCACCATCATGCAGATGTCCAACCTCTACTACACCGTCCCGCAGCTGGAGCTTGCTCAGTTGCTCGTGGAGAACAGCTGCATGGACAAGGTCTTCTTCGCCAACAGCGGCGTCGAGGCGAACGAGGGCGCGGTGAAGCTTGCCCGCAAGTACGGCAGGCTCCACCGCAACGGCGCGCAGGGCGTCATCACCGTCCTCAACTCCTTCCACGGCAGGACGCTCGCCATGATCGCCGCCACCGGACAGCCCGCCTACCAGCAGGCGTGGCTCCCGCTCGCTGAGGGCTTCACCAACGTTCCCTACGACGACCTGGACGCCATCCGCGCCGCCACGACCGACGACACCTGCGCCATCATGGTGGAGGTGCTGCAGGGAGAGGGCGGCGTCAACGTACCCACGGAGGGCTACCTGAAGGGCCTGCGCGAGTGGTGCGACGAGCAGAACATCCTCCTCATCTTCGACGAGATCCAGACCGGCATGGGCCGCCTCGGCACGCTCTGGGGCTACGAGCACTTCGGAGTCGAGCCGGACGTCATGACGGTTGCCAAGGGGCTCGGCAACGGTGTGCCGGTCGGCGCGTTCCTCTGCAAGGAGCGCTGCAACGTGCTGGAGCCGGGCGACCACGGCAGCACGTTCGGTGGCAACGTCCTCGCCACGGCTGCGGGCAGGGCGACGCTCGGCTACATGGTGGAGAACGACATCCCCGGCCACGCCGCACGCGTCGGCGCATACCTGCACGCCAAGCTGGAAGAGTTCGTCGCCGCCCACGCCCCCGCGACCGTGAGCACGCGCGGCGCCGGCCTGCTGCAGGCGCTGCTCTTCGAGCAGCCCATCGCGCGCGCCGTTGTCACGGCTGCGAATGCGGAGGGCGTGCTGCTCAACCCCGTGCTCCCGAACGCCATACGCTTCATGCCCGCGCTTATCATCACCGAGGCGGACGTCGACGAGTGCCTCACGAAACTCGACGCCGCGCTCACGAAGACACTGGCTGCCTAGGCGGCACGACTCTGACACCGGAAAGGAAACCGCTTCTCCATGGCTGACAAGATCGTTCTCGCTTACAGCGGAGGTCTGGACACCTCCGTTGCCATCCGCTGGCTGCAGGAGCAGTACGGCGTCGACATCGCCACGCTCACGATGGACCTGGGCGGACAGGTGGACCTGGAAGCCGCACGCCTGCGCGCGCTCGACATCGGCGCCATACGCGCCGACCTGATGGACGCGCGCGAGGAGTTCGTGCGCGACTACGTCTGGCCCGCGCTGCGGGCGGGCGCCATCTACGAGGGCGTCTACCCACTCGCGACCGCGCTCGGCAGGCCGCTCATCGCCAAACACCTCGTGCGTATCGCGCAGGAGGAAGAGGCCTTCGGCATCGCTCACGGCTGCACCGGCAAAGGGAACGACCAGGTCCGGTTCGACGTCAGCGCCGCGGCGCTTGCCCCTTCGCTCAAGGTCGTTGCGCCCGCCCGCGAGTGGGGCATGACCCGCGACGACGAGATCGCCTACGCGAAGGAGCGGGACATCGAGCTGGACCTCAACAAGCGCAGCTCCTACTCGACAGACGAGAACCTCTGGGGCCGCAGCATCGAGGCCGGCGATCTCGAGGACCCGTGGGTGGAACCACCGGAAGAGGCGTACGCGTGGACGGTCTCCGTCGCCGCCGCGCCGGACGAGCCGCGCTCCGTGGAGATACGCTTCGCAGAGGGTGTGCCGGTCGCGATCGATGGAGAGGAGCTGAACGGCGTCGCACTCATCGAGCTGCTGAACGAGGTCGCGGGCGCACACGGCGTGGGCCGCATCGACCACGTGGAGAACCGGCTCGTCGGCATCAAGTCGCGCGAGGTCTACGAGGCCCCCGCAGCGACTGTGCTGCACATGGCCCATCGTGCACTCGAGCAGATGTGCCTCACCAAGGAGCAGGCCCGCTTCAAAGAGCGCCTGGTACAGGAGTACGCGGACATCGTCTACAACGGACTCTGGTTCACGGCGCACCGCCGCGACCTGGACGCTTACGTCCTCAGCACGCAGCGCCACGTGAATGGCACGGTGCGCGTGCGTCTGCACAAGGGCAGCGCGACGGTGACCGGGCGCGAGAGCGCGGAGTCGCTCTACCGCCACGACCTCGCCACCTACGACGCCGGCGACGCGTTCGACCACCAGGCGTCGGTAGGCTTCATCTCGGTGTTCGGCCTGCCGGTGCGGACACAGGCGCGCGTGCAGGGAGAGGCCGAGTAGGGCTCTGTGAGCGGCGCACTCCTCGCGCTGGCTGCCGCCGCGATGCTCGGCCTCAACACGGCCGTCGTAAGGCGGAGCATGCTCCGCGCGTCCGCCTACAACGGCATCGTCATCTCCATCCTGCTCTCGGTGCCCCTGTTCGGGTTCCTTGCGCTCGTCTCCGGTCAGCTTGTCCAACTTGGCGGCTTCACCGGAGCGCAGTACGCCATCCTTGCCGCGGGCGGCATCCTGAACTTCCTCGGCGGACGCTTCTCCCAGTTCCTCGCGATCCAGGCCGTGGGCGCCAACCTCACCGCGCCGGTGCGCGTCCTCTCGGCGCTCGTCGCCGCGGTCTTCGGCATCACGCTGCTCGGCGAGCAGGTGGGACTGCTCCGCGGAACCGGCATAGCCCTGCTCATCGTCGCGCCGCTCGTGGCGTTCGCCCGTCCACCGACGGTGCGGCTCGGTTCGCTGCAGATCGCACGCGGCATGGTCTTCGGCCTCACCGCGGCGGCGACCTACGGCGGGTCGACCGTCCTCCTGCGCTGGGCGCTCGACGACTCAGGCCTCACGATGCTCGGCGGCCTCGTCGCGCACGGCGCGGCGGCGCTCGTCCTCATCGCGTCGCTTGCTCTGCCAGGGCGGGTGAAGGGCCTGCGGGAGGTGGACCGCACGGCATTCAAGCTCTTCGTGGCCGTGACGGGAATGATGACGCTGGCGCAGGTGCTCCGGTTCGCCGCGCTGGAATCCGCGGACGCCGCCGTCGTGGCCCCGCTCACCGAGACGATGGCATTCTTCGGCATCGGCTTCGCCTTTCTCCTCAACCGCGACACTGAGGCGTTCA
>JAPOOH010000273.1 GCA_026713505.1 Chloroflexota bacterium
CGTTCCACTCCTCCATGCAGGTCAGGATCTCCTGCTTCTTGACGTTGATCTTCTCCTGCAGCGCGTGACGCTCGCTCATCATCGTGGCGAGCTCGACGGCGTGGTTGTGCAGCGGGGCGATCGGCTGCTCCTCGCCCTGCTCATCCGTCGTCACGAGAGGTTGCTGAACCGCTTTGCTCATCGTCTTCCTCCTGAGTTTCGGGCAGCGGCACGCACCGCACGCCCATGTCGTAGAGCCCGTCGAGGCAGCGATTCTCCTCGCTGCCGTGGTCGGTGCCGTAGCCCGCCACGTTGTCCTGCCCCTGCAGGTGGAACCCGATGTAGTCCGCCTCCTGCGGGCGTCCCACCGCGACCAGCGCCACGGTTCGCGTCGTGTTCGCGCAGAGCGGGGGTCCCACTGCCCACCGCGCCACCGTCCGGATGGTATCGCCGCTGGAGACAACGCAGTCGAGGATGACGACGTGGGTGCCGACGATGGCCCGGCGTGAGTTCTGCCGCCAGATCTTCATCGGTAGCGGCTGGTGGTGCGAGGTCCAGTCCTTGTCGACCGTCACGAATTCCGTGTACAGCCGGCTCTCGAGCCGCTGAAACTCCCGGGCGAAATCCGCCATCAGCATGAACGCGGAGTCGAGGACGCACACGAGGGTGACGGGCGCCTGGACCGGCTCCTGCGAGATGCCGGCGTAGACCCGGTGCGCGAGGCTGGCCACCTCGTCGCGAATCGTCGCCCGCCCAATCAACAGCCGGTCGAACAGCCGGTCAGATTCCACAGTGACCCTCGCATTCCTCTCCCCACAAGGAGGGTTGGTCGCCAAATTGGACGTCCTTCAGGGGCGTGCACGACCGGTGCACGTAGATGTTGTCGGCCTCGATGCCATCCTTCGACCGCCCCGGGATGGTCGGGTGGGGTCCGCGCAGGCTCGCGTACGCCTTCCCGTCAGAGTGGTAGAGCTGAGCTCGGCTAGCGGCCGACCGGATCATCTCGTCGACGTCGACCGAGTGGTCGAACGCCTTGGGGTCGTCGCGCTTCATCTCGGCCCAGTACCGGTCGGAGTGGTAGGGGCAGAACGTGCAGGCGCTCTTCCGGGGCGTCCCGAGCCCGGCGTCCTCCACGATGCGGATGCAGTGGGGCCGGTAGAGGCGGGCGTCCATCAGGGGGTAGACGCTGTCGATCCACTTCTCGCGCGAAGGCTTGATCCGCGCGACCTCCTCGCACGAGAACCCCATCATCCCGCGGGCGCGCTTCTTGACCGGCTTCCCCCGCGGGATACCCAGGACGGTCTCCTTGATGAACCGCTGGATGGGGACGACCTTGAACTCCTTGGTGCACTGGCGCCGCAGCATCCCCTCCCGGTCCCGCCGCCGGCGCCCGCCGCGCGTCCGTTCGTCCGGGGCCTGCTGCTCGAGCGTGAAGACGGTGTAGGGGTCGCCCACGGCGTCCGTGAACTTCTCCTCCGACACCCGCGTGAACGCGGGGATGGGCACCCATCGCACCCCCATGACCTCGGAGAGCGACCCGCTGCCCTCCTCGACCCGGTGAATCGGCGCGCCGCCGTGCTTCTTCCCCCACTCCTCGAGACGTTCAAGCTGCCGGTAGACGTAGTCCGGCTCGTCGCCCGTGTCGGCGAACACGGCGACGTCGGCGTGCGGAACGCCGTGCTTCCCCTGGGCGGCGAGGATGTAGAGGGCCGACGACTGCACGCCGGCACCCAAGCTGATGTACGTCAGGTCGTAGGTCACGGCCGCGATTATACCTGTTTGCACCGAACCGGTGCGATTCGGTAGACTCTGAGCCCATGAGATACGAAGAACAGCTCAACGTGTACGCGCCGGCCGGTACGCGGGAGCGCATCAGGGCGGTCGCAGAGCCCGCGGGCAAGAAGCAGTCGACGTGGCTGCGGGAAGTGGTGCTCGAGGCCCTGCGGATCGCTGAACAGGCCGCGAAGGAGGATTGATGGCAGAGACACAGCCCGACAAGGCGGCGGCGTTCGACCTGCTCCACGAGGCCATGCGTTGCCGGCACGTGCTCCCTTCGCATCATGGCGAGCCCTACACCGTCCGCGTGAAGGACTGCACCGCGTTCGGCATCGACATCATCAAGAAGGTCCAGACCAACGGCCACACCGACTACTGGATCGACCCCCACCCCTCCTCGGTCATCATCGCCGGGCGCAACGAGCCCCTGCGCTGCGGCCCCTACGACACGGAGGACGACGCGCGCGCCGCCGCCCGGGTGGCGATGCTCATGCAGAAGGCCGCGTTCGCCGACGACCTCGAGCGACGCCTCGAGGCCCTGGAGCGCGCGTTCAAGGCCATCGTCCCGAAGCCCCCTGGAGCCTGACATGGCCATCACCGTCTGCGCCGCGTGCCTGCAGGCGTCGTGCTGGCAGGGCGTCTTCTACTGCCAGGAGGCGA
>JAPOOH010000274.1 GCA_026713505.1 Chloroflexota bacterium
GCCTGGGGAAGGAAGGAAGCCCATCTCGTTTTCAATCAACCCGGGTCAATCGCCTGCGGCGCGCCGCGCAGCGCGCCAGCCAGCCCCCTAACCAACACAGCGACTTCTGCCCTGAGGGCTGGTTCGCCAGCGCCTACGATGCCAACGACCTGGTCGCCGTTTTCGACGCGCTTCGGCTCAAGGCGGGACTCGCCCCACGGGCCTATGAACGCAGGGAAGGCGTGGGCAGCAACGGCATCATCTGGGCGGCGCCGGAAAAGGCTCGGTTGGTCGGCCCGGACGACTATCCCAGGCTCGAAGAAAGGTGGCTGGATTCTCCCAAGCCACCGGGGGCCGTCCCCTTAATGCAAGCGATTGAGGGTGACGGGAGTCCCTGGTCCTACCTGTCCGCTTCGATCCTGCCCCGGAAGGCGGCGGAATTCGGGGCGTTCTGGCACGGCTGCGATTGGAGCCCTCAGACGATTCTGTCCAAGCCGCCACGGCAGGCCGACGGCCTGGATGTGCCGGACTAGGATTCGGAGATGACCGCCGACCCGCCAGGCGACAACTGGACGTGGCACGGCACCGCTCCGAGCACGTGGGAGCCGACGTGTAGCGAGAGGGGAGCGACCAGGAAGATCGTCCTGCACATCCGCAATCCAGTCGGCGGAGACGAGATCTACCGAGCCACCGACACGCGAATTCGAGGCCGTCGCGAACACATCAATGAACCTATACAGGTCTTCCGAGCCCACGTAATGGTCCATTGAGCCTAGCGGAATGAGCAGCCGCAAGCCTCCCTCCCCGCGGATGTGAGCCATACTCCTGCAAGCTCTTCCTGAGCGCAGGGGCCGCCACTGAGTATTCATGCAGCCTGCAGCGCTTTCCCGGCGTAGCTCGATGGCTATACTCCAACCATGCCCGCCAGCTCCCCTGCCGAGCCCGGGCGCCCAGCCGCCAGCGACGCCCTTTCGGGCCGGCGCTTCTCATCGTTTTGGTGGGCGCCAAGCTGTTCTCCGCCCTCCTTGATTGGCCGAACCGCGGGGACGGCCTGATCGGGGCGGGATCGTCAGTGCGTGGCAACCGGCGTTCACGTTCGTTGCCCCCAGCGGGTCTGCCCCGGACTCGCAGACTGTGCGGCTGACGCACGAGACACCCGGTCCGGTGCGCTACAGGATCGACTCCAGCCGGAGCTGGCTATCGGCCTCCCCGCGGGAGTGGGTCCAGACGGGAGCCGGGATGACCGGGATTGCCGTCACGGCGAGCAGCGCGGGCCTGGCCCATGGAACGCACCGGGGCGAGCTGACGGTCATGCAGCTCACAGGCGGAACCGCCCAGGCAGAAGCGAGGACCACCGGCATCGAGATCCCGGTCGCATTCGCGGTCGTGCCGGACAGTCCCGGCGGTTCCGCCATCCGGCGGGTGCACGGGGCGCGGATCACGAGCAGCCCCGCATTTGGCGACACCTTCGAGGCGGGCGAGGTGATCGAGGTGGAGGTGGACCTGGTTGATCCTGGCCAGGTGATTGGCAGCCCGACGCTGGCACTGAGGGTGGGGAGCTGGCTGCGCCAAGTGAACTGGGCCTCGGAGAGCGCTCCCAGCTCTTGCGAAGACGGGCACAAGGCTCTTCGCTTCCGCTACACCGTGCAGGCCGACGACCGGGACGCGGACGGCATTGGCATCCCGGAAAACGCCCTGGCGCTCAACGGCGGCGCGATCGCGACA
>JAPOOH010000495.1 GCA_026713505.1 Chloroflexota bacterium
CGGTCGGGTCGCCGCTTTGAATCATGAAATTCGCGATGACTCGATGAAAAACGACCCCGTCGTAGAATCCCTGACCCGCCAGGAACACAAAGTTGTTGACGGTCTGCGGGGCGTGCTGCGGATACAGTTCGAGTTCGATGTTGCCACGGTTCGTCTCGATCGAGACGACGTAGTTTCTCGACACGTCGATCTGCAATTCCGGCGGCGCATTCCATTGCTGTCTTGCCATCTGGGTCTCCTTCATATTTCATGATTGCAGCAGCGTGTATGTTAACCGTTGGCTGGCGCTTGCTTTCTTAAGATTTCCGTGAGGAGTACCACATTGAGAATATCGACAATCACCATGTTCGTTGCCTTCGGGCTTCTCGCATTTCCCGGCGCGCACGCACCAACCCAGACCACTGCAGCCCAACCCGTAAGTATCGCCGTCTACGGCGCCTCCGGGCGCGCGGGTTCCCGAATCGTTCGTGAGGCCCTAGATCGCGGCCACTCGGTCACCGGCATCGGACGCACGCCGTCCAATATCACCGAGCGGCATGAACGGCTCACGATCGCTCAGGGCGACGTGACCGACACGGCCTCCGTAATCGAGCTTGTCGCGGGACACGACGTAGTGATCAGCGCTGTCGGCGGCGTCAATCCCGATTCCGACGATCCCATGTTGAGCGTCCCGCGCCAGGCAACGGGTTCGCTCGTGGAGGCACTGCGGGCGCTGGGTGATGACGCTCCGCGAATGATGGTCATCGGTGGCGCGAGGACGACGCTCGACAGGGAACCGGGCGTCCCTTACTTCGAGTTGGGAAACGCGGGCGTCGGGACCGAAATCGAGGGCACGGGAGTCACGGTGAGCATGATCGGGCACGCGCTCGCGCTGGACTCCCTCCGCTCGTTGCCGGACATCGAATGGACCTTCATCGCCCCGCCGCTGGACTTGCGTCCGGGCGAACGCACGGGGGTCTTCCGCGTGGGACCCGGTGTGGTCATGCGGGATGCCGAAGGCAGGAACTCGGTTTCGATGGAAGACCTGGCCGTGGCCATCATCGATGAGATCGAGGTGCCCAACTACATCGGTCGCAGAATGACGGCTGCGTATTGAGTGGTATGATTTTACGGTCATCCAGGCAGCGGGCTTGAGACATTTTGCGGCTGATTGAAATGGGTACCGGTCAGAGTCTGTGGACCAGGACGACCAGGCTCCAGGTGGCGTTGGTGGTGGCATTGATGCATGCGCAGTCAGCCAATTCTCAAGCGCCTGACGTCAGCGTCAGCTCGACTTTGGAGACCGCCGCGACGGCGCTCGGTATGGTCCGGGGAGTCGGGCGCCGGATGGATTCGATCAATACCATCGAGTTTTCGGGCCGGGGAACGCTGAACGTACCCGGGGACGACGGGGAGTGGACGCACTACGAGATCACCGAGGCCACTGTGGGGATGAGCTACTCCATTCCCGCGATGCGCTGGGACATGACCCGCGTCGGCCCGGAGGGCGAGGCGCAGCGGACGATCCGTGTCGTGCGGGACGACCGGGCCTGGAACGAGCTGCTGCCGGGCGTCGATCCCGTCGAGGTCGAGGCCGATGATCAGGTGCGGCACCGGCTGGAGCAGATCTGGTTGACTCCCCACGGGTTCATGACTGCGGCTGTAAACAACCAGGAGGCCGTCGCCGTTGGGTCACGGGAAGGGCACACGACGCTGATGGTGGAAATCGACGGCACGCCGGTCACCGCGACCCTGGATGAGAATTCACGTCCCGCCACCGTCGAGATGGCGATTGACCATCCCGTGCTGGGCGAAACCCGGCTGGAAGCGGCCTATGCCGATTATGTTGACTGGCCGATACTCGACGTCTTTTTTCCATCAGGCATTGCCCACCGGTTGGGCGGCGAAACGATATTGGACTTGACGGTGACGGAATTCTTCCAAAATCCCTATGTCGTGTTTCCAACGCCTGAACAGTTGGGCAGGAGTTCGCAATGAAGTCGCTGAAGAGAATCCCCGTTCTTGTTGCCGTGTTTCTGTGCGCGTCGGCCGTCTCTGCTCACCACGCCGTGCAGGCGCAGTTCGACGTGAACGAAGTGCAGTCGTTTACCGGTACCATGACCAAGGTCGAATTGATCAATCCTCATCCGTATTTCCATCTCGATGTGGAGAGGGAGGAAGGGCGGATCGAAAATTGGTCCATCGAGTCGGTGGCGTTGAACGCACTGCGCCAGGTGGGCTTGCTCAAGCAACTGCGGGTCGGGTGGGAGTACACGGTCGAGTACCACCCGGCAAGAAACGGAGACACCGTGGGTTTGATGACGGCGATTACGCTGCCCACCGGCAATC
>JAPOOH010000275.1 GCA_026713505.1 Chloroflexota bacterium
GCCCAGTGCTATCGTCACGCCGCGGACACCCTCCTCCACTTCCACGCCCAGTCTGTCGAGTTCAGCGCGCCAGGAGACGTCCTCTCCCTGTAGCGCCGGAGGCGCAAGCACCCGCTCGAACCGCCCCTGGCGCGCCAGTCCCAGCAGTCCGGCGGCGTGGTCGGTGTGCCGGTGCGTGATCACGCCCAGGTCCATCTGCAGCCCCCTGAGCGAGAGGATGGAGTCCACGAGGTTGGCTGTCTGCTGAGGATCGGGTCCGCCGTCCACCAGCGCTATCGTATCGTCCGGCGTGACGATGAGCAGGGCGTCGCCCTGCCCCACGTCAAGTACGTGGAGGTGCAGAAGGTCGCTCGAGGGAGTCAAAGCGGCGATCCACACCATTCCCATAATGACGCCTGCAACGCCAAGCACGGCGAGGCGTTCGACGGAACGGGCTGGGCCTTCCCATGCGGCGCGTCCTGCCTCCGAAACGGGTGGCATCCACCGCCGGCGTGTCGCGGCTGCCGCCACGCATGCCATCAGTGCGTAGGAACCCCAGACCCACGCTGCGCTCATGCCCTCCACGGTGAAGCGTCCTCCGGGAACAGCGGCGAAGAGCGCTGCCAACTGGGTCAGGGCTGTCCCAGTCAACCACGTGACGAGCCCGAATGCCTCGCCCAGCGGAGCGAAGCCTAACCCGACGGCAGCCGTGAGTGCGGAGGCGAGAAGGAAAGACGGCATGATCAGCATCGCCACGAGGGTCGCCGGCGCACCCAGTAGTGGGACCTCCCCGAAATTGAATGCCACAACCGGCAGCGAGGCGACGAACGCACCCAGCGAGACCATCAGGCCTGCAACCGTTGCCCCCAGAGCCCGGCCTGCCGTCTCCGGAAGCCGTCGTCGCAGTGCAGACGTCCGCTCCAGGGCCCACGCGCTCCCCGGCAGGCCCAGCAGCAGGACCCCGGCCATGGAGGTGAAGCTCAGCTGGAAGGAGCGGTCCCAGAGCGAGAGCGGTTCCGCCGCCAGTAACAGGAAGGCGGCAAGCCCGAGCGCGTTCACCGCTGCCGGCATCCTTCCAGCGGCGAGGGCGAGGAGGAACGCCGAACCCATGACGCCCGCTCGCACTGCGGAGGGCGGAGCTCCCGTCAGCAGGACGTATCCCCAGATCAGGGCGAGGGGAGCGACGAGGTAGAGGCCGTACCGGCGCCCCAGCAACGCCCGTGACACGAGCAGGGAAAGCCCCAGCACCAGCCCCACGTGCAACCCGGAGACCGCCATCAGGTGTGCAAGTCCGGCTTCCCGGAAATCTGCGTAGGTCTCCTGCGGGACACCTGCTCGCAGCCCCAGCAGCACGGCCGACGCAACCGGCGCAACCGGCTCCGGCACGGAGCGCTGGAGTACGTGTTCTAATCGTGATCGCGTGCTATGTAGACCGGATGCTCCGTCACGTGGGCCTGGCGTTATCAAGACGACCTCGGTTCGCGAGACCGTCGTGTGTATGCCGCGAACGGCGAGGTGCTCCCGATAGTCGAACGGGCCGATGCTGCGCGGGGCGTCGAGGAATCCTCGGATGACGGTCTCGTCGCCATGACGGAGGAACGGGTACGCGCGTCCGGCCACTGCGGGTGGTTCCGGGTCGGCCCACACCAGGGCCTTGCCGGATATGGAGACCCATCCATCCGGCGCGAGCGCCTGCGAGATATCGGCGGTAAACCGCAACGAGCCGCCTGACAGCTCCGGCGCGCCGGTCACTTCTGCCATCAGCGTGGCTTCGGAACCGTGCAGCGCGGCGAGGTCGCCAGTCGTGTTCAGGTCTGGGATGGGACGCGCAAGGCCGAGCAGACCTCCCGCGAGGAGGAGCAGGGCCATGCCGACGTGCAACCCGGCGAGTTGCAGCCGCAAGCCACCTGCCACCAGGGCGACCGCGGCCAGCCCCGCACCCCAGAGCGGCAAAGCAGTACCCGGTTGTGCGAACAGTCCCAGTGCGTATCCGAGTCCGAGCCAAGCGAGCGGCATCTTCTATCCGCGCCTCCTGCTCCCATCTGAAGCGGACGCCCGGCGCTCGACCAGCCTGATGCGGGCGCTCAGGCGGCGGGGCGAGCCCATCGCGAATGCCGTCGGTATCATCAGCGCGCCGATGAACGCCAGGACCCAGATGGAAGCACGATAGTCGCCCGTTACGTCGAACACCCAGGCCATGAAGATCGGGCCCAAAACGCCTGCCGCGACCGAGCCTCCCTGCAGTATGCCCACGATCGATCCGAGGGAGCGCGTACCGAACATCATGCTCCCCAGCGTTCCGCGCGTTGGAATAACGCTCCCGAACCCGATGCCGAACAGCGCGACGAATGGCATCGCCAGTGCGATGGTCGTGGCGGTCACGAACTGCAGGTAGAGCATGGACGCCGCCAGCATGCCGGCCACCACGGCCAGCACGAGCCGGTAGTCCACCTTGTCCAGCATGTAGCCTGCGCCCATGCGGCCGATGCCGCTGAGGAGGAAGACGAGGGTGAACGTCACCGCCGCCTCGCTCTTGGTGAGGCCGGTGTCCTCAACGAAGTAGAAGATCTGGTGTACCTGGAACGCGGAGTTCACCATGAACATGCCGGAGAGATAGCCCATGAAGAGCCAGAATTCCTTCGTGCGCATCGCCTCGTGGGCGTTCATGCCCTGGACGGACGGGAGCGTCCTTATCGCCGCGCCGCGTTCATCGCGCTCCGGGGGGTCGCCGTCCGGGCGCAGGCCGTACGGCTCCGGGCGTTCACGGGCGATGGCGCTGATGAGCGTCAACAGCAAGAGGACGATCAAGCCGTACATGATGATGATGTTGCGCCAACCGAGCGTTTCCTCCAGTGAGGTGTTCAGGATGACGAACGGCGACCC
>JAPOOH010000276.1 GCA_026713505.1 Chloroflexota bacterium
CACGTCCACGACCTTCTTGGAGGCGGCCCTGAATATCGTGGCCTCCTCGTCGTTCGACAGGCCGATACCCAGCCCGCCCACGCCGCCGCCGGACATGATCAGTCCCATGTGCCCGACGCGCGGCGGCATCAGGGGCTCCACGATGTCGTTAGACGGCGGGCTGGTCATGTCCCGCCATTCAGTCCTCGTCTCGTAGCCGGTGCGTGCGATTTCCTCCAGGACATCTGCGTAGTCCACGCGCAGCGCGCTGAACCTGTCGACTTCGTTCTTCGCCTGCACGAGGCTGTACCTGGCGTCTTCCCCGATGATGTCCAGCTTGCCCTGCGCGAAGCGCTCCAAGTTCTGCCTGTTCTCGGTCTGGTTCGCCGGGCTGATGTTGCGTACGGCGACGAGCATCACCTGGTTGAAGCGCTCGGCGTCAGGGTTGCCGTCCTCCTGCCAGACGCGGAAGTTGGAGTAGTTTCGCGCCAGGAACTTCGCGCCGGTGCTCAGCACGTAGCGTGGCACCATGTAGATCAGGATGCCGCCCGTGACCAGGAGCTGCGTCGCCCTGACCAGAAAGCGCTGCTCCAGTCTCTTGTAGTCCGGGTCGTAGTCATAGGGCGGGTTCAGGAGCATCAGGTTGAACGCCTCCGGCGTCACCAGAGTGTTGAAGTAGTCGGTCTGCACCACGCGCTTGAGGTTCTTTCGCGCCTTGCGAGCGCGCTCTGTGTCCAGCTCCACACCGTAGGTCTCTATCTGTTTCTTTGCGATCCGCCGTCCGGTCCTGCCCTCGTACTCGGACCGCATCGCGTCGGCCAGAGTCCTGAGCGCGTCGCCTTCGCCGGCGCACGGGTCGATAAGCCGGATGGGAGCCAGGTCCCGCAGCTGCCCGATGTTCTCGAACAGCCGGGGCAGTCCCGCTATCGTGGGGCCATAAGAGGGCAGATATTCCATATCCGCCTGAGCTGAAAGTCTGCTCATGTTCTTCCTCGCTGAAGTTGTTAAAGTGCTGTTGAGCTGCCACGCGCGCGGCGCGACAGACACGTTCCTGTCCAAGGATGCGTTGTAGTTTCGGACAAAGAAAAAGCCCCGATCGGCTTTCACCGACCGGGGCTTTTCTTATCCG
The DNA here is from genome assembly GCA_026713505.1 of Chloroflexota bacterium. Lineage (GTDB taxonomy): Bacteria > Chloroflexota > Dehalococcoidia > Lucifugimonadales > Australimonadaceae > Bin16. The sequence goes on from JAPOOH010000276.1 coordinate 1,109, forward strand.
TATAGGTTCTGTTAGAGGACCAGCTGCAGCCCGATCTGCACCACGATGGAAACGACCACTGCGCCGCCTATCCCAAGCAGGAAATACGTCAGGCGGTCAATCTTGGCGTCGAACTTCGCGTCCAGTGCGTCAATCTTGGCGTCAAACTTGGTGTCCAGCGCTCCGATCTTCGCATCCAGCGCCCGGTAGTTCTCGTCGCTCCGCCGTCCGTTCTCACGCACGACTTCGATTAGCAACTCCTGCTGCGCATCGACGGCCGCCATACGCTCGCCGATGGTCCTCTCTTCAGCAGACTGTGCCTGCTGTTCTTCGTTTGTAGTCACCAAAGGTCATACTCCTCTGAGTTCTCGGTATATTAACACAGCTCGAAAGCTCCCGATGAACCTGCTCGCCGCTAGTAGGAGAGCGTCACCGAGATGCCGTAGTGCGCCGGCATCTCGCGCTCCTTCCAGTACTCCTCGCACCACTGCACGAAAGCCTTCGCCTGCTCAATGTCATCCTGCTCGTATCCGCCGTGCTCCTGCATCGACTCGTATGCTGACCTGATCTCCTCCAGCGTCAGCACCTCGTCGTTCTGGATGCATGCGAAGTGAACGAGATGGTTGTCCCACAGCGCCGGTCCCGGCCGGGGCGCGTTCCAGTTCGTCTTCTCCACGAATCCTATGTCCAGTCCCATCTGCCGTACCTCCATCTAACCCGCGAACGTCTCGCCGTCACGGTCCCGAATCCTGAATGGGAGCGACGTAATGTCACGCCGCCCCATGTGCCTAGCCCTGCTCGCGCTCGATCTCCCGGGCCTGCTGCACCAG
>JAPOOH010000277.1 GCA_026713505.1 Chloroflexota bacterium
ACCCCTACGCCTCCCACGATCATCACCACCGCCAGCATCTTGAACCCCAGCGTTTCCCTGTCGAGCGGTTCGTTCAACATGTTCCAGTAGCGCGTGCTCAAGGCGACGCCGAGCATGAGTGTGAGCAGCGGACGCGACGCCGACACCACGCTCACCGACGACACCGGCCCCAGGTCCAGCGCGACGATGAACGCCAGCGCCGCCATCGGCGCCAGCAGCCCCTCAGCCAGCACCAGCATCCAGAGGTTGTACGGGTTCCGCGACGCGCTGAGGAATTGGCGCACCGTTGCCGGCCGCGCAGACAACAGGAAGATGCTTGCGCTCATCGTTCCCGAGCGCACCGCCTGTATCGCCCACACATTCATCTCCCGGGTCGCCTGCTCGCTCACGACGAACGCCATCCCCATCGAGAAGCTCCCGGCCAGCAGCAGGAAGAACGCGCGTCCCCGCGCCAATCGGAACAATCCCTGCTGGGGCCTCGCGGACACCAGCACGGCTCCCCCGATCACGAGCAGCACCGCCGCCCACTGGAACGCCGTCAGGGATTCGTCCAGGAAGAGGACGGCGACGACGGCGGCGAATACCGGCCCCAGCTGCTGCACGGGCACCGCACGGGACACCTCCTCCAGGCGCAGCCCATGGAAGAAGAAGTACAGCCCCAGGCCCCAGAAGAGTCCGCTCGCCATCGCCCAGGGGATGCCGGAACCTCCGTCGAATCCCACCGCCGGGATCACGAACGAGAAGTAGATGGCGGAGATGCACACCTGCATCACCCCGAACCCAACGTTGAACGACCCTGCGCTGGGGAACAGGTTGGTGGTCAGGCGCTTGTCCAGCACTGCCACCACGGCGAACACCGTGGTGCTGATCAGCACCGCCGTAACCCAGGTCATCAGCTACGACCCATACTGCCCTGCCTCTTCGAGGTCTGCAGCGGCGCGCTCCGCGTCGCCGGGGTCGTTCCGCTGCTCGTATGCTGCAGCGCGGCCACGGTAGGCAGCGGCATTCTCGAAATCGATCGCCAGTGCCCGCGTCAGGTCGGCTATCGCTTCGTCCTCGTCCCCCTCACGACTGCGGTCCAGATACGACAGACCCCGGTTGATGTACGCCTCCGCCGACGTGGGACGTATCGCCAGCGTCTGCGTGAACAGCCAGATCGCCTCATCGAAGTCGTACAGCTCCCCACCCCGGTAGGCGCGTCCCATCAGGAAGCGGAGGTTGGCGAGCGCCTCCGGGTCCGACGGTGGGCTTGTCGACGCCTGTATGAGCACCGTCTTTGCGAGATCGAACTCCTGCCGCTCGAGGTACAACTGACCGAGCGTGATCAGCGCGACGTGCCGCACCTCCGCCGTCAGGTCCGCGTTGATGGTCACTGGCAGCCCCACCGGCGACGACGCGATGTCCACGACGTCTCCCGCGGGCGGCTCTGTTTCGGTACGCGGGACCGTGAACCGAGCGATGACGCGCCCGCTGTCGTACTCGCCCCAGATCACGAGCCTCGCGCCGGAGCGCTCGCCCGCCGCCTCTGCGTCCTCTTCGTCCGCAATCTCCCTGGGCCAGTCCACTGTCCTCACCCCGGCGAGTCCTGCCTCACGTATCTCCGTGTCTACCGCTTCCCTCAGACGCCCCACGATGTTGAACCCCTGCTGGCCGGACGTGTAATTGACGAAGGGCGCGAGCACGATCAACGACTCCCCACTCGCGGCTTCCGGGTACACGGTCGAGTCCCGCAGCGCCAGTCCTGCAGCGAGGCCTGC
>JAPOOH010000624.1 GCA_026713505.1 Chloroflexota bacterium
ACGTAGTCGTCCACAGCATCGGGCAGAAGCAGAAGCTGGGACCGGTCTTCACCAGATATGTGTGCCATAACGCAGGGTACCAAACGCCATGGGGAACCTGAAGACATTTCGCCGGCTGTTGCTGACTTTTCACACAGTCTGTCTGGAAATGGAATCCTAGATGTTCTTGATTATCGCCCATCTTTCAGGCGCGCTGGGGATCTTCTTCATGGGCACACGCCTCCTGACGGAGCACCTGAAAACGCTGAACGATCGGCGTTTGCGCCGAAGCTTCACCCGCTGGACGCGCAACCGTTGGCTGGGGTTTGCCTGGGGACTATGCTCCGGCTCGGTCATGCAGAGCACAACGGTATTGACGCTCGTCGTCGTCAGCATGCTGAAGTCGGGCCTGGTGTCTTCCAGACGCGCCCTACCCGTGCTCCTTGGCGGCAACGTCGGGGTGACGCTGCTGGTGCTGGTCGTCGTACTGGACGTCAAGCTGATGGCCTTTTATATCCTGGGCATTGCATATGGCCTAACCCTTCTTATGACCCGACCGGCAACGGCCCGCTACCGGGCCATGGCATCCGCCAGTTTCGGGTTGGGCATGATCATCCTTGGCTCCATCATGCTCAAAGAGTCCGTCGCTCCCTTGACGACGCATGCATGGTTCCAGGAGACCATCACATGGTTGGACGGCTCGCTGCTCCTGCCGTTACTCAGCGGCATGTTGCTGACCTTTGTGGTGCAGTCGATGGTGCCAGTCGTTATGGCAGGCATTGGCATGGCCACGGGCGGCCTTCTGGAAATCGACCAGGCGCTCACCCTCTATTGCGGTGCCTGTCTGGGATCGAGCCTGATCCTTTACGTGTTGACGACAGGCATCGCGGGTGGCGGCCGTCAGGTAGCCATGTACCAGATTTTCTTCAATTGCCTGCTGAACGCCATTTTCCTGCCGTTGATCTGTATTGAAACATATGGAGACATACCTCTCATCGCGGCAGCGTTGGGGGCGAGCGGCCTGCCGCTGGATCAGGGCCTGGCTCTCTGCATGATCTGCATTGAATGTTCCACGGCGCTCTTTCGGCTTGCGACCCTGGATGTCGAAATCAGACTCATTGAAAGGTGGTGGCCGCCATCGGAAGTCGAGGTCTTGGCAAAGCCGCAATTCATTCATGATGAGGCCCTGGACGATCAGCATACGGCACTGCTCTTGCTGGATCTTGAACAGCGGCGTCTGCTGGAAGTGTTTTCCCGCTATCTGGACACCGTGCGGAGAGGCACCGGGCTTGGCGAACTGCGTGAGTCGGCCGGGGAGATAATGAGACGCCTCGGCGAGTTCCTGGACGACCTGGCGCCGACCTGCCGCGGGCACGAAGCGGAAGCCCTCCGTTCCATGACAATGCGCCAAAAGACGTTAATCAGATTGGACCAGGAAGTCTACGAATTGTGTGACGCCCTGCACAGGATGCCCCGTAAACCCTTGCTTGACGTGTGGTCCCTGGGTTTCGTGGAGGGAATTGACGTCCTGGTGATCGTGTTGAGTGAGACTCTGGCGTCGGGCGATGCGTCGGCCTGGCCGTCGACCACGCAGTTGATGGGTGATCGCAGCGCACCCCTCCGCAGACTCCGCCACATCTGCCTCAACGAAGGAGCC
>JAPOOH010000513.1 GCA_026713505.1 Chloroflexota bacterium
TATCGCCTCGCGGCTTCCCTCGCAGCAGCGGCCCCGCCGGGCGGAAAGCCGAGGATGGCGGCGACGGTCTCCCATGTCCTGTCGCTGTTCATCCTGAGCCGATAGGCGCGTCGGGGGCGTTCCTGCGCTGCATCTCGTGCTGCCATGGGTCGGTCGCATCGCTTGGGTCCATGCCGCCGGTCGAGTTCGAACATGCACTTCCCGCAGATCCGGCCTCGCGACTTCCCCCCGCACCGCTGCCACCGGCCTGCGCTCTTCCATCGCTTGCGCGCCGATCCCTTCGTCTCACCCCGCGACGTTGGGGCGCCGCGCGAATCTTGTCCGCCATCAGAACTGCCGGACGAAGCGCAGCTCGCCGGACGTGCGCTCGTAGTCGTAGAGCTGGGCATTGGTGGTGCGGACCTCGTGGACGATGCCCAATTCGGGGCTGAAGCCCATGAGGGTGAGACCGCGGTTGTAGACCGAGGCGCGGGCGCTCCAGGTCTCGTCCTTGCGGGCGCCGTTGTCCTGGACATACGGGGACCAGCCGGGCTCGAAATTGGTCCAGCGGTAATCGCCGCCGCCGCTGACGGTGAAGCCACGGGGCAAAGCGACAGAGATACCGGCGCCGACACGGTAGCGCTCGTTGCGGTCGCGCTCCCGTGCGGGCCGGTCGCGGCCGTAGCCTGCGGACAGGTCGAGGCGCACCGTGGGCGAGACAACCCACGCACCGGAGAGGGAGATGTCGCCGGCGGGGCCGTCAAGACCCGTGCGCGTGCGGTAGTGGCGGTCCTCGAGGGAGACCCGGCCGTTCACCGTCACCGACCGGCTGACCCGGTGCGCCGCCTCGATGCGCCCGCCCAGAGCGTGGTGATCCTTTACCGTGCCTGCCCAATTCTGCCGGGCGGTGAGAAGGGCGCTCGCCTCGGTGCGCGTGGTGAGAAGGGCGCGGGGGCCAAGGTGGACGGCAAGGGACGCCTCGTCGAATTGGGAGCCGCTGTGATCGCGGCGGGAGACGTTGGCGCCGGCGCGGAGGCGAGTGGTGGGACCGGTCGGATACTGGTATTCGCCGCCGCCCCATAGCACGAGGCCAACGCCGGAGCTGGTCAGCTCGTCGGCGTCGCGCGTGAAGGGGAGGGACTGGCCGAAGACGGGGATGTAGATGGTGCGCTCTTCGGAGCCGGCGCCGATGTTGGTGTCAGGGGCGATGGCGAAGCCGCCGTGAATGGACCAGCGCCGGCGGGCGCGAATCTCGATCAGGAAGGCGCGGACATTGGCGGCGACCTCGGGAGGAACCCCGCCGGCAAGCACGGCCTCGAAGTGGCGCCGGGCAAGGGAGTCCTCCCCCTTCAGGTAGAAGGCGCGGGCCAATTCCAGGCGGACCCGGACGAGGTTGGGATCGGCCACCAGCATCTCGCGGAAGGCGGCGATGGCCTCGTCGAGCAGCTCGTCGCGGCGGTCTTCATCGGGCGTGACAGCCGCCTCCCGGGCCGCCGCCATGCCCTTCTCGAACAGGGCGTCCAGGTCCTGCGCAGCGGCGGGAAGGGACAGGAGAAGAATGAGGGCGGCGATGAGGATGCGCATGGGTGTCCTGCCTGAGAAAAGAAAACCCCGGCGCCAGCATTGCGCCCGCGCCGGGGGAAACATGGGAGAGGGGCTGGGAAACGTAGGGAGTGTGCGCCCCTCTCCCGGTGTCGGGTGCTACTGCTTGTTGGCTCCGAAGGCCCCGACCATCTTACCCGCCGTGCCGTACTCGGAGTAGAAGGTTCCGGTCGCGACCTGCGGAACGCCGGTGTCGGCGTCCAACTCGCGGAGGTTGCCGGACCACTGGCCGTCGGCATCAGCGGCGGTTCCGCCGATGGTCCACTGCGTCATCTGGTTTCCAGTGTCGGTGTCATCGTCGGGATCACCGGCAATACCCCCGGTAGCTGCGATATTGGACTTCATCAACTCGACCGACCAGTCACGCCCCTCACCATCCGCACCCGTGAAGTCGTCGATAGTGCCGGTGATCGTGTCGTCGCCGAAATCGGCCTCAAGCGTCGCCCTCGCGGTAAAGTGACCGGCATCGTTCGTGCCGCCCGTGGCACTGGAGAGCGCATACTTGCCCGCAGCACCGCCCATGTATGTCGCGGTGCCTGCCGGCGGCAGCGCACTCACGGCCTCATCATCGGGAACGTCGCCCTTGAAGGCGTGGAACGCACTCGCGGTCAACTTGCCGTCCGCGTCTGTGTGGAGCCACCATCCGTACGAGGAATAAGCCATATCCGCCGCACTCATCACCTTGTCCTTCGGGTCGCTGGGCTTGAAAGTCCACGTCCCGCCGTCGGCTGAGAAAGCGTTGGTGCCGTCCGACGTTCCGCCAAGAGCGTATCCGACGGTGGCTACCTGAACTGCGCATGTGCTATCGGTAGCGGCAGTACAACTGTAGGTGCCAGATACGCCGTGATAGTCGCCAGGAATCATCACCTGGACGTTGTTCTCAGGCAACTCGAACTCCTTCACCCCAGTAGAATGGTCGAAGCGCGAGCTTGCAATCCTTGCTGGCGTACCCTCAGTAATTTCCGTCGCCAACACTCCTTCGGTAAGGCTATCGGAATACTCCTCGTCGAACGGATCGCCCTCCGTCGGCTCGCCGACATTCGAGTAGACGATCGCCTCGTACATGCCATCGTCATCGGGTTCGACCGCGTACCGCTTGCCTTCCCAGCCGTGATTGGCGGCGACAGTCGTCTTCTTGTCTTCCGACAGAGTGACGGCATCTGTGTCGGCGACACCGTCCTGCACTTCGATGTCGTCCCCCTCGTAACCGGCAAAGCGGATATCGGCAGTCGGGGTCGCGTCGCTGGCAGTCGGCTCACCAATCCCCGCATACAGCTTGGCGGCCGTGGCGGCGTTGGCCTCGTTCCGCTTCCTCTCTTCCTCCCTCTCCATCGCCAAGCGGTCTTCTTCAGCCTTCTCCATCGCAGCCGTGCGGGAAGTCTTGGCCCTTTCGAGCACGGTCATGAGCGAGGCCAGCGTTCCCTTGGCGGCGGCAACGTCGGTATCGCCTTCGGGCAGATCTTCCGCATCGTCGATCGCCATCTTGAGGTCGGCAATCGCTTCGTCGGCTGCCATCACCTGATCATCGGTGGCGGTGTCATTCACGGCAGCGACCGCAGTCGTGACCGCCGTGACGGCATTCGTGACCGCCGTGCGCTGCGCCATCATGCGACCATCGCGGTCCATGCCAGTCTGCGCCGTTCTCACGGTTTCCGTGGCCGTGTCCAGTTGCGACTGGTACATGGCCTTGTCGGCTTCGCTCAGATGGGTCGCCTCGTCCAGCGCCATCTTGAGCGCATCGACGGCAGCCTGAGCCGCGTCGATCTTTGCCTGATCCGACAGATCGTCAAGGTCGATGTCGTCAAGGTCCGCCTTGGCGTCGCTCAGCGCCATCCTCTGGTTGCCGACATTTTCGGTGAGCATTTCCTCCGCAATCGCCACCTTCCGCTTGGCCACGGTCACATCGGCGATGGCGTCGATCTTGTCGGTATCGTCCAGATTGGTCGCCGCATTCAGCGCTGCATCAAGTGCGGCGATGGCTTTGTTGGCGGCGTCGATCTGTTCCTGCGTCATCAGGGCGTTGAGGTCGATGGCGGCAAGGGCCTTAGCCGCATCATCGAGCACCATCTGCTGGCCCTCGGTGTCGACTCTGTTTTCCGCAGCCATCACGATCCGACTGGCCGCCGCCACTTCAATCATGGCTGCGGTCTTCTCGGCATCACTCAACTCGTCCGCCGCAGCCAGCGCATCCCGAAGATTGTTGATGGCCATTTCAGCGGCGTCGATCTCAGCCTTAGTCGACAGGCCGGAAAGGTCGATGGCTTGAAGGGCAGTAACGGCATCCGAGAGAGCCATCGTCTGGGCTGCGTGGTTGAGAGCGCTCTGCGCCGCCATTACGGCTGTCTCGGCCGCGGCCACCTGGCTCTGATACATCGCCTTTTCGGCATCGCTCACGTCCGCCGCCGCTGCCAGCGCCGCCTTGAGCGCTGCGATGGCGGTGTTCGCGGCCGCGATGGCGTCCGCATCCGACAGGTCGGACGTGTCGACATTGCCGGCGGCCGTCGTCAGCGCCATTTTCTGATCCGCTTCACGGGCCATCGTCTCAAGCGCCGTGATCCGGTCATTAACCGCTGCCTGCAGTACCGCTGCCTCAACGGCGGTGGCGACGTCATTCAGCGCATCCTTGGCCGCCTGTGCGGCTTCCGCCGTCTCGGCCGCAGCGATGGCCACCTTGGCCGCTTCGATTTGAGCCAGCCTTGCCGTTTCGGCGTCCTTGTCTTCTTGGATGTTCGCCTTGGCCGTCATCAAGCGGCCCTGCAGGCTGGCAGCCTGTGTGGCGTACATGGACGTGTCGTCCACATCGACCGCAGCCTCGATGGCCGTCGTGATGGCCGCGATCGCCTCCTCGGCAGCGGTGATGTCAGCGTCGCTCGCGTCGAGCCCAACCATCCCGAGTGCGGCTTCCGCAGCCGTGATCGCACCGGTGATGGCATTCGTCTGTGCCGTCGCCCGCGCCATCTTCTCAGCCGCAGCGGCCTGCTCAGCGGCCTTCTGCCTCTCCGCTTCAAGCGCCGCCTGCTTGTCTTCCTCGGCCTTCCTGGCGGCCTCCTCGGCTTCCATCTTGGCCTTCTCTGCCGCCGCCGCCTCGGCCTCCATCTTGGCCTTCTCCGCCGCCGCATTCAGATCGGCATCGCTGTGGCCGCTCGAGCAGCCGTAAACGACCGCCGACAGCGCGACGACCGAGACCGCCGCGAGCAAGCTGCGAGTCAGTTTCGTCTTCTTCATAGTTGAGGCTCTCCTCTTGTTTGGGCACGGTGAAGCCCAAGCACGACGGAGCTACGCTCTAGTACGCTGGAGTACGATTAATGGCATTGTTCCAATGCCTTGAGTGCATCCATATAACCCGCCGAACCCCTTGACGTTGTGTCAAACCTACGCTCCAATACGCTGGAGTTCGATTTCACCGGCTTACGAAGTGATTACGGTTTTTTCGGCGCCCCAGACCCGCCGCGACTCGAGGAATCCGGATGCCA
>JAPOOH010000580.1 GCA_026713505.1 Chloroflexota bacterium
CCTCCGGCCTGATGTGCACGATGTAGCCGTCAGGAGCGCCGCCGGTCTCAGGGGCGCTCCAGCTCACCGCCACGCCGTCCCCGGTTGCGGTCACCACCAGACCCGTCCCCGGTCCGGGCAGCACCGCCGGCAGGGCGATGGTGGCGCGAACCCGCTCGCTCTTGCCCGTCTCGTTCTCCGCCCGCACCCACACCCGATAGGTCTGGCCGGATTCCAGGTTGTTGAAGGTCACCGTCGTCTTGTCCGCCCTGGGCGTCTTCGTCCTGCCGCTGCCCTCACCGCCGCCCTCCGGGCGCAGGTGCACGATGTAGCCTTGCGGTACACCCCGCTCTCCGGGGCGCTCCAGTTCACCGTCACGCTCTCCGCCGCGGCCGTCAGCTCCAGTGCCAACACCGGGCCGGGCAGCTCCACCGCCTTCTGCTGCTGTTGCTCAGGGGCAGGGGCGTTCACCGTTACGTCGAAAGCGTCCTGCACCGTGTTGCCGTCGCTGTCCTGGGCGGTGACCGTGATGGTGGCCGTGCCCTCGGAGTTGGCGATTACCGTGACGGCGGTGATCGCCGCCGTTGCGCCGTCGATGGCGGCCGACATCGCCGCTATTGAGGTGTCGGACGATGACGCCTCGGTCACGGTCACCGCATCGCCGTCGGGGTCGCTGAACACCCCCGACATGGAGATGGTGCGGCTGTCCTCGGCTTCCAGCCCGCTCACGTCGGCGATGGCCGTCGCCACGGTTGGCGCGGCCTTCACCTTTACCGTGAAACTATCCTCGACCGAGCCGCCCTTGCCGTCCTCGGCCGGGCCCGTGACGGTCGCCGTCCCCCGCGCCTGGGCCGAAACCGTCAGCGTCGAGTAGTCGGATGCAACCGACACCGTGACCACGTTCTCGTTCGACGAACTCGCCGTGACCGTCAGGTCGTCGCCGTCGCCGTCAGCGAATACGCCAGACAGGGATGCCTCATGCGCCCCGCTCTCGTTGACGATGGTCGCGTCGGCGACAGCGGCGGAGACCGTGGGTGCGTTGTTGGCCGGTCCGGCCACCGACACGCCGAAGGCGTCGCTGACGCTGTTGCCGTCGGCGTCCCGGGCGGTGACCGTGATGGTGGCCGTACCCTCAGCCACTCCTGCCACCGTCAGTTTGGAATGGTCGGCTGCTACGGCGACCGTGACCTTGCCGTCATCCGACGATGCGGCGGTGATGGTCAGCGCGTCCCCGTCGGCGTCGCTGAACACTTCCGACAGGGAGACATCTTGCGTCGCCTCAACCTCCAACTCGCTCACGTCGGCGATGGGCGACGCCACCACCGGCGCGGCCTTCACCTTCACCGTGAAACTATCCTCGACCGAGCCGCCGTTGCCGTCAGATGCCGTCACCGTGACGGTCGCGGTGCCATGATTCCTGGCCGTTGCCGTCAGCGTAGAGTAGTCGGCGGATACCGACACCGTGGCCATGTTCTCGTCCGACGAGCTAGCCGTGACCGTCAGCGCGTCCCCGTCGGCGTCCCTGAACACGCCCGATAGCGAGACCCCATGCGTGCCGCTCTCGTTGACGATGGTCGCATCTGCGATGGCGGAGGCCACCGCCGGGGCGTCGTTGGTCGGCAAGGTCACTGTCACCGTGTAGGTCTTCTGCGCTCCCGACTGGGCCACCGCCGCCACGATGAGTGTGTTCTCGCCGGCCTCCAGCGCGACCGCCGGTCCCGTTTCGCCGCTCCGCACCGCCTCAAGATTCGAACCGGCGCCCGTCCTCATCGTCGTGCCGGGCTCCGCCGCCGTCGGCGCCAGACGCACGTGCGTCGTCCCGTGCGGCGCCGTCACCGCGTAGTCCGTCGTCTCCGCCTCGAACGCGCC
>JAPOOH010000278.1 GCA_026713505.1 Chloroflexota bacterium
GCGCGGGACGCAGACAAGGACTTCGACCTAGACGCCGACAACACTAATCCCTGGGGTATCTGATCGGACGGCGCGACCATGTGGGTGGCGGATGACAGAGACGACAAGCTCTACGCCTACACGCTGGCCACCGGCGCGCGGGACGCAGACAAAGACTTCGACCTAGACGCCGATAACACTGGGACACGGGGTATCTGGTCGGACGGCACGACCATGTGGGTGGCGGACCGGGACGACGACAAGATCTACTCGTACAACATACCGACTTCGGTTCCACCGGCCCTCATGGTCCCACCGGCTCCCGTCGGCCTGATAGCAACGGCGGGAGACGCCGAGGTCACGCTGTCATGGACCAGCGGCGGCGACGGCGGCAGCGCGATCACCAAGCACCAGTACCGGCAGAAGGAAGGCAGCGGCTCCTACGGGTCATGGACCGACATCGCAGACAGCGCGGCAGGCGAGACCAACGCCACCGGCTACACGGTGACGGGGCTGACCAGGGGGACGGCCTACACCTTCCAGGTGCGGGCGGTGAACGGGGAGGGTGACGGGGCCGCCTCGGTCGAGGCCAGCGCAACCCCCGACAACAATGCGCCGGCTAAGGCGCCTGGCGCGCCCACGGGACTGGCGGCCACGGCCAAGGGGCCGACGGGAATTGGCCTGTCCTGGAGCGCGCCGGCCAGCAACGGCGGGGCGGCCATCACCGGCTACCGGATCGAGGTCTCGACGGACGGCTCATCTTGGAGCGACATGGTTGCCGACACCAACTCCACAGGCACCACGTACTCCCACGCCGGGCTGACGCTGGGAGATACCCGGCACTACCGGGTGTCGGCCATCAACTCCGCAGGCACCGGCCCGATTTCTAACATTGCCACCGCCACCACGGGCCCGGCCCCATCGGGGAACGTGAGCGCCACCCGCTCCTTCTCCTCAACTACAGTAGCGCCTGGCGGGACGTTGACGGTGACCATCACCGCCGCCAACTACGGATTAGCCGGAGGAGTCACGGAGACGCTGCCCCAAGGGTTCAGCTACGTATCCAGCAGCCTAGACGCCGCGCAGGTCACTCACCCGGTCCAGGGGGATGATCAGCAGGTGAGGTTCACTTTGCAAGCGGAGACCTCCTTCACCTACACCGTGACCGCGTCCAGCATGGAGGATTCCTATACCTTCTCCGGCACGCTGAGGGGCTCTGACAGGATTGATCACGTGGTCGGCGGAGCTGCCACGGTGACGGTGTCCTCCGGGGACCCGCTGCTTGCCAGGTACGACGCTAACAGCAACGGAGAGATTGACAAGAGCGAGGTCATACAGGCCATAAACGACTATCTCTTCGGCGAGGGAGTCCCCATCACCGAGGCCGAGGTGATCCATGTCATAAACCTCTACCTCTTCGGCCCCCCTCCGGCGCCCACGCCTGCCCCGACGCCTGTTCCGTTTGCCCAATACGACACGCCAGACATCCGATGGCTGAAGAGCAACAGACCGGAGTTTTACCGCCAGATCCAGGAAATGCCATGGGTTCAGGACGGCGTCGGGAGATGGGAGTCTGAATCAATCGAATGGCTGGCCCGAATGGCCCGCGACAACAATACTGCGGCGTCCCGAATTCTCGATATGCCGTTCTTGGAGACCCACGAACCGAGCGACGCCACGGTGCTCACGGCCATGTACTGGACTGATCAGCGGAATAGGCTTAACCACTTGCTCGCAGAGCCGGTGTTACGAGACGGAATCACGGACGCCGAGATTCCCCTGGCAATCGCCGGGGCCTTCATGGTCAGCACTGACGGAGACGCTGGAAAACTGACACGGATGCTAGCTCCGGGGCATGCCGATGTCGAAACGGTGTCGCGAGGAACAACACTGTCGCCGCATATGGAATTCAGCATCGTTCGTATCGGAAGCAAGGCTCAGCCGTGGGTGATGGACAGCCTATTCGAATCGCTGGAGTTGCTCGAGCGGATCATGGGCGTGCCTCTGCCGGTCAGCCATGTGGTCGCGGTGATCAACGATGAGAGTACATGCGGCTGTACCACGGGGTACGCCTTTGACGTCCCACCCGAATGGCATATGGAAACAAAGGGCACTCCCAAGGGCCAAAGGTTCCAGGGGCACATTATCCACGAGTTGTCGCACTATTACTGGAAGGAGATAGACCGATGGGTGAACGAGGGCGTCGCCAGGACTGTCGAGTATCTATATGGTGTGGAATACGGACTTGACCCGGTGGCATATACGAACTGGCGAGGAAAATGCGAGGTGCACGACCTTCAGATGCACAGGGATTTGGAGAGCAGGGGCATTTCGCAACCGATTTTCTGTGCTCACTATCTGGGTGGAGAGTTGTTTCTGGAGCTACGCAAACGACTTGGCACAAGTGAATACGTTGCAAGGTTAAATGAGATGCACCGTGTCTACGTTGAAGAAAAGGGGCAGCGTGGACAACGAAATCTCGGCATCGACGAAGTGCGGCGGATATTCAATGACCAATCCGAGATCGTCGAAAAACACTGGTCGGGCAAGCTGAACTCCCCGGAGAACCGTTGGAAAAAGGAAGCGTCGTCTATGAGTCACGACCTGATCCAGTGGGACCAGCACCCAACCTACGACGGCGACTCCATCACCTTTAACGGTACATTGCTGGGTGACGCGGTCCTCTCCGGCGAAACCATCGCGGAAGCCCGGAGGGACGGTTACCGGAACTTCCACCTTTATCGGATCGCGGACGCCAAGTTCATGGGGAACATAAATCCCCCAGGCTGGACCGGGGGCACAAGGCACCCAGGCGACAACATAGCTCTCGAATACCGGCTGGAGGGTCGGACTTTCGCCGTAAGGTTCCGGCTGCCTGAGGCCCTCGGCAACCCGGCCGACTACTTCGTCGACGTCTGGGGATTCCAGGACGAAAGCAGGACACCGGTCATATGGCAAGACAGGGACAGGCTCGGTTACTCCCGCATCATCGTCGAGTAGGGGCGGCACTTACCATATCCTGTCAAGTACGTAACTGTACTCTAGGGTCGACGTCCAGAACCTGACCCAGGACGACCAGATCCTTCTGCAACACTCGCTGCTCCAAGACACCCGCCCCGTTGTCTATTCCGGTTGCCCACGTGGAATCGCCAGCCACAACCTGGATGTCGTAGCGGCTAAGGCTCTCGTAGCCAGTGGAACGCTCGCTGCCCTGCGGAATGATGTCATCAGATCCGCACGCCAGCGCAAACAGAATGAGGGCCACTGTCAGTAAGAGATCTCTCATTCAGCACCCCTCGGTTGCGCGCCACACGAGGTGGCGGCCTCCCCTCAGCTCCCCGGTGTACCGCAAAGCTGCTCCGACTGCCGGGCTTCAATCCAGTACTCAAGAGCCTTATGGGAAGTAGGAGCAAAACCCAGCTTGACTACAACGACACCTCCCAGCGAAGAGTTCGCAAATCGGTACGCCTTGGCCCACTGTCAAACGCCAAGAACTATAGGCCGGTAAACGGAGGAATCTGTTGTCCAGCGATTCTGTCCCTCTAAGTGAAAGGCAAGATGTCACCCCCAAGGGTTAGTCGGCGGCCACCAGCGATTGGGCGAGCGACTCCGCCTTGGCTCGCTCCCTGACGCGGGCGCCCTACGCCGTGATTACCACCCTGGTCGTGGGGGAGGAGGCCACACTGACGTACACCATCCCCATGCCGCAGGACGGGGTGATTCGGAAGTCGGCGTCGGTTCTCGATTTCGTCCAGAGTGGCCCCTAGCTGGACTCGAACCTTATGGCACCTCACCAATCCCTGATGGGGCCGCCTCAGTTCCTCACGCGATTCGAGGAATGCGTGTGAACCCCCCCAGAGGACGCTACGTCCAGCTTGAGGTGCCAGCAGACTGGATCCGGAGCCGATGTCGCACGTCTCTTGACCTGCGTGCGGGCCTTGAACGACCAATGGGGCCACCGGAGGCTAGCCCATGCGGACAGGGAAGGGCCAAACCCGACATACAACCAGGCGGAAGCACACCGGGAGATCCGGAATGGGTGTTGTGCGGATTCACTGCAGGCCAGTCCCTGACGGCGAGGCTCGGATGCGGCGTCTTCTTGCACTCCTGGTCGAGTACGCCATCAAGCACGGTCCTCTGGAGTCACCCGCGGACCCCTCGGAGACACGGTCAGACTGAGCAGACGCCGCAGCGTCTGCCCCCAGAGGCAACCACCGTCTCGTCCCCGTTCAGGTGTGACACCTACCCTTTGACCGTGGCCGCTTTCTTGCACTACGCTCCGAAGTGGCGGTTGGCCCGGCGGTGCGCGAACACCCCGGGCCATGGCGCCACCTGCAGGAACAGGTGATGCGGATGGGATTGTACCAGTCGTTGACCCGCTCCTCGCAGGATGCGGGTCCCTGTAATTCATGGGCAGCAGAAGGAGGCGGTTGTGAGAAGAAGAACTCGGCACTCGTTACCGGAGAGCACCTTCACGGCGGCGATCTATGCCCGCGTGTCTGACAAGAGCCAGGCGGAGGACGGCAAGACCTCCATCGCCGAGCAGATTGCGGACATGGAGGCCTACTGCGAGCGCAACGGGCTGACCGTCGTCGCGCGGTACCAAGAGGTCGGCCAGGGCTGGACGAAGAAGAGGCCGGAGTTCCAGCGCATGCTTGCCGATGCCAAGAGCGGAAGGTTCGACACCATCGTCTGTTGGAAGTCTGATCGGTTGAGCCGCGGTATGTACCCCGCGGCGGCGCTGATGGAGGTGGTCGAGGCCTACCAGATCGCCATCAGGTCGGTCATGGACGCCGTTGATATGAAGACCTTTGGCCTGATGGCGGCCATCGGGAAGATCGAACTGGACAACTTCCGGGAGCGGGCCTCCATGGGCAAGCGCGGCGCCGCCAAGCAGGGGCGGATTCCGATAAGCGGAATCCCCTACGGGTACCGAATCGGCAGCGACGGCAAGCCTGAAGTGGCAGACGCTGAGGCCGAGATAGTCCAGCGGATCTACCGGCAGTACGTGGACGAAGGGCTGGGAATCCAGCCGATCACGCGCCAGTTGATGGCTGAGGAGATTCCCACCGGCAAGCCTACGGGCAAGAAGTGGTATGAGTCTCAGGTCAACCGCATCCTGAAAAACCACGCCTACACGGGTACGTGGTGGTATGGCAAGACTAGGAATGTCTCAACCGAGGATGGAAGACGGATATATGACCAGCCACAGGACGAGTGGATTGCGATTCCCTTCCCTCCCCTCGTGGACGAAACAACGTGGGAACGCGCCCAGGAGATCAAGCGGCAACGCATGAGTTGGGCCAAGCGGAACACTAGGACCTTCTACATGCTTCAGGGCCTGGTGATCTGCACTGAGTGCGGCAAGCTCATGACAGGACGGGCCACGAGGCAGAATTCCGTGAGGAAGAACGGGAAGCTGTACCACTACGTGATTGACCCTCCGCGTCGGTACTACAAGTGCTATGGCATGTTTACGGGGGAGACGAACTGCCGGGAACACCCCTTCATCAGGGCCGAAAAGCTAGAGGACCTCGTGTGGAGCGAAGTGAGAGGGTTCCTCTCCGAGCCGGGTTTGCTGCTCCGTGGGATCGACTCCCTCCGGGGGCAGGAAGACGAGAGAGCGGTCGAAGGGCTCGCCAGGGCAGAGAAGGCCCTCAGCGCGGCGCAGGAAGAAGAAGACCGGGCGATTAGGCTCTATGTGGCCGGAAAAATCACTGACAGTCAACTCGACCGGCAGCGACGGTTCATCACTGAGAGGCTGGAGCACTACCAGTCCACGATTGACGACTATCGCGCCCAAGCGGCCGCAGGGGCTGAACGACGCGCCCAGATCAACATGGCAATCGACTGGCTCAAGCGGATGCGGCGAGGGCTAGACGCACTGACGCCGGAAGAGCGACGAGAGCTGCTATTGGTTCTTGTCGAGCGCGCCACCATCGACCGAAACAACAACGTGGACATCACAGTGGCCATCCCCACGCAAGAGTTGGTTGTAACTGCAGAACCGCGAAGTTCATGCTGGTCGGCGCGATGAACCCGTGCTTCTGCGGCAACTACGGCGACCCGAGGAAGGCGTGCACCTGCTCAACCCAGCTCCTCAGCCGCTACCAGAAGCGCATCTCCGGTCCGCTGCTGGACCGGATGGACATCTTCATAGACGTTCCACGCGTGGAATACGAGAAACTGACGGGAGACGCGACGGGCGAGCCGTCAGCGCGCATCCGCGAGCGCGTCTGCGGGGCCCGACAGGTGCAGCAAGCGCGGTTCCGAGGATCCTGCGCACAGGCGAATGCGGACATGGGACCATCCGACGTGTGGAAGTACTGCCGTCTCGACGACGAAGCGGAGGGCCTTGCCCGCGCCGTGATGGAGCGGATGCACTTCTCGGCCCGGGCATTCCACCGCACGCTCAAGCTCGCCCGGACGATCGCCGACCTCGGCGGAGAAGACGTGATAGGAATGCCGCACCTCGCTGAGGCGGTGCAGTACCGCCAGCGCGGGGCCGAGTAGGCGTAGCGGCTGCACGCGCTAAACTGTGCGCCAGTCCGGAGCCGTGCACCGGCACAGGAGGAAGCGTGAGGATAGCCGTCTGCGTCAAGTGGGTGCCCGCGATATCCCGCATACGCCTTGACCCGGAGACGAAACGGCTCGTCCGGGAGGACGTGCCGAGCGAACTGAACGCCTACGACGTGCTCGCGGTCAACCGTGCGGTCGAACTGAAGGCAACGCTGGGGGGACGTGTCGACGTCTACACCATGGGGCCCCCGGAGGCCCGGCGGGGCCTCGTGCGCTGCCTGGCCATGGGCGCGGACGATGCATACCACCTCAACGATTTCGCGTTCGCGGGCGCGGACACGCTCGCGACCTCGCGAGCCCTCGCGCTCGCACTCGAGCGCAATGGCTATGACCTTGTCCTGTTCGGCAACAACAGCGTCGACGCGGAGACGGGGCAGGTCGGGCCGGAGGTTGCGGAGATGCTGGGCATCCCGCAGGTCACGGCGGTCAGTCGGTTGGAGGTCTCGGCGGACGGCGCGGTGCGTGCCGAGCGCGCGCTGGAGAACGGCACGGAGGTCGTGGAGGGTACGCTGCGGATGCTTATCTCCGTGGTGGAGGGCGTCGCACCGGACACCTCGCCGCCGCGCGAGGAGGTGCGGGCTGCCGAGGAGCGCGAGATAACCGAACTGACCGCCGCGATGCTCGCCGGCGACGTATCGCAGTTCGGAGCGGCGGGCTCGCCGACGTGGGTGTCCGAGGTGCGGCAGATCGAATCATCCCGTGAGGGCCGCCTCATCACGGAAGGCAACCCGGCGGAGATGGCACGGGAGGCGGTCGCGGCGCTCGCAGAGCGGGGCGCGCTCAACACCGAAGGCGATGCAGGAAGCACAGCGGATGCGGCAGCAGATGCGCCCCGCGCAGGCGACGGACCGGAGCTGTGGGTGGTAGCCGAAGCCGACGAGAGCGGGCTGCGCCCGGTCACTTTCGAGATGCTCGCGGCTGCGCAGCCCGTTGCGGACGCGCTGAGCGGACGTGTGGCTGCGTTCGTCATCGGCGGAGAAGAGATAGCGGGTCACGCGGCAGCGCTGGGAGAAGCGGGCGCGGACGTGGTGATGGTCGCCTCCGGCAGCGGGCTGTCGGCCTACTCCACTGCCGCCTACACGGCGGTGCTGACGGAGGCCATCGCTGAGCACCAGCCTTTCGCCGTGCTGCTGCCGTCCACGCCCAATGGACGCGACCTCGCGGCTCGGGCATCGGCCCGGCTGGGTCTTGGGCTGACCGGAGACTGCATCGGCCTGGACGTGGACGACTCCGGGCTGGCGCAGCTCAAGCCGGCGTTCGGCGGCAACATCGTCGCGCCCATCTACTCGCGCACGCTCCCGAACATGGCGACGGTGCGGCCCGGCATCTTCAGCGCACTGCGGCCCAACCCCGCCAGGAACGTACCCGTTACCACCGTGAGCGCCGCCGTCGCCCGGGGCGACGGCCCGACGCGGGTGGAGTTCCGCGCCGCGCCGGACGACGATGCGGCGTCTCTGGACAAGGCCCGCGTGGTGCTGTGCGTCGGTATGGGCGTCGGCGGGCCGGACCGCATCCCGGACCTGGATGAGCTGCGGTCGCTTCTCGGCGCGGACCTCATCTGCACGCGCGATGTCGTCGAGGCGGGGTGGATGCCGCGGCAGCGGCAGGTTGGGCTGACGGGACGCTCCATCGCACCTCGCCTGTACGTCGGCATCGGCGTGCGAGGCGACTTCAACCACGCGGTGGGGATACAGCGCGCGGGCACGGTGCTCGCGGTCAACGGCGACCGCCGCGCCGCATTCTTCCGCGGCCAGTCGGACGTGGGCGTTGTCGCGGACTGGCAGGAGTTCGTACCGGCCCTCGTGGAGGAGTTGCGGCGCCATCGCAATGGCGGGCGATGAAACGCCGTCTGCTCGTATCCGCCCTCCTCGCCGCCTCCGTGTTGGGCCTCATCGTCACGCTGGATAAGGCGGTCGGCGAGCCGCAGGCGGAGCGTCTCCCTATCGTCCCGGCCGAGGCCTCGCCCTTCGCATCCGCCGAGATCCTCCACGAGTTCGCGGGGTTCGCGTACACGGACCTCGCCGAAGGGGACTGGGAGGGTCTCGCGCTCTCGTTGCTCCCTGGCAGCGAGGCAACGTGCGGGGTGGAGTCGCTCGCGGTGCACGCTGGCGCGGCCCAGCGCGAAGCGGCGGTGGCGTTGGAGTCCGCCATCGCACGCGATGATGCGGCGCGGCTCCAGTTCGTGCGACTACCCGCCGTCGAGTGGCGCATCGAGGACATGAGCGTGGTGGGTGAATCGGCTACGGTGCAGCGCCGCGCTCAGGCGCTGGGGCGCGACGCCATGCCGCCGCTCGTAAGCCATGACCGCTGGAGAGTAGCGGACGGCGCGTGGTGGCTGGACCACGAGAGCGTCGCGCCCGGTTGCAGCAGCGAGGTACGGGACGCGGGCACGCCGCTCCCTGATTACAACGTCGAGGAGGGCGGCTCGTTCGAACGGCCCCTGGCGCACGGAGCGCCCGTGAGCGCGGTCTCGCCGGAGGGACGCGCGTTCACCATCACGCTGGCGGCTGCGGAACGCGGCATCGCTCCCACGCCCCCACAGCAAGGCTACGAACACGTCTTCGTAGAGGTCCGGGTGGAGTCGGCGGACGGCTCGCAACTCGGCCTGCCGCCAAGGTTCCACGCAGCGTCGTTCGACGGCTGGTTCCTGCGAAGGTCGGGCGCGATAGGCACCAACGTCTGCCCCGGCACGGAGCACACCGGCGTGACGTGCCAGCTGGTCAGCGGCCGCTTCCTCGTTGAGGTGGACGACCCTTCGCCGCGGTTCGCGTGGACGCTCGCGCCAGCCGGCGAGCGCATCGAGGCTCTCGCGTGGTGGCGGCTGCCAACAGTCCTCAACGAGGGCCGACCAGCAGTGCTGGACCTCACTTCCACAGAGACGGCGCGTATGCTCGACGCAGCCGCCATCCCGCCGGGTTCGTGGCGGACAGACTTCACCCGCGTGACCGCTGATCTCAGCAGCGCGAGCGTGGTTGCGGGGGGGCGCGGGGCCATCCCCGTCGTCACCGGACCGCGCTATGAGACCGTCGAACAGGCGAGCGAGTGGCTCAGCGGCAACGAGCCGGTTCTCGCGGCATTCACGGGAGGAGAGGCGAGAGCGTACCCGCTCCGTTTGCTCCTCGCGCATGAGGCGGTGAACGACTGGCTGGGCGGTTCGCCGCTGCTGGTGACGTATTGCCCCCGCTGCAACAGCGCCGCGGTGTTCGAGCGCACGGTGGGCACGCTGACGCTGCAGTTCAGCGCTGCCAGTGTTCTGCGCACCCAGAACCGTGTCCTTTTTGACGAGGCCACCGAGTCCTGGTGGCAGCAGTCGACCGGCTCAGCCATCGCGGGTGGGTTCGCCGGGCTCCGCCTGCGTCCCGCTACGAGCGCCGTCATCTCCTGGGACGACTTCGAAAGCGTCTACCCGGACGGCACCGTACTGTCACGAACGTCCGGGTTCGACATCGACTACGGCTTCAACCCGTACTTCAACATCGACTTCAGCCAGCTACCCCCGTCCGTTGGTGAAGTCGACCCGCGACTGCCGCCTCGTGCGCGCGTGCTCGGACTGTCGAGCGACGGCGAAACGCTCGCGGTGCCGTTCTCGGACCTCTTCTTCTCCGGGACGGCCAGCGCAACGGTCGGAGACACGCCGGTGGCGTTGTTCTGGCAAAGGGGCACTGCTTCTCCGCTCAGCAGCGCCGATGTCTCACAGGGACGGGACGTGGGAGCCGCAGTCGCGTTCGATGCCCGGCTGGAGCGACGGACGCTTACCTTTCGTTCGGAAGGAGGCGCCTTCGTCGATGAGCAGACCGGTTCGGTATGGAGCATAACGGGAGACGCGCTGAGCGGGCCGCTCGCGGGCAGCCGTCTGGGCGTCTTCCCGCACGTCAACAGTTTCTGGTCGTGCTGGTCGGCCTTCCGCCCGAAGACGGCGGTCTACGGGGTCAGCTGACGCTCCAGCCCGCGTCCACCAGCAGGTGGTGGCCGTTCACCGCGCCCGCCTCCCTGCTCGCAAGGAACACTACCGCGCCCGCGATCTCCTCCGGCTGGAGCCGCCTGCCGATGGGCGAATGCTGCAGGAACGTGGAGTCGTTGCGGGCAGAGTCCGGGTTCCGCGTCATAGGCGTGTCCGTAGGGCCGGGGCCGACGGCATTGACGGTGATGCCCTGCGTCGCCCACTCGGTGGCGAGCGACTTGGTGAGCGCAACGACGCCGCCCTTCGCGGACACGTAGACCGCACGGTTCGGGCCGGAGGTAACAACCAGCTGCGATGCGATGTTGACGATGCGTCCGTAGCCTGCGTTCAGCATGTGCCGTGAGGCCGCCTGCGCCGCAAAAAAGACCCCCTTGACGTTCACGGCGTGCACCGCGTCCCAGTGCTCCTCAGAAACGTCAAGGGCGCTCATGCGGGAGCTCACGCCCGCGTTGTTCACGAGGATGTGCAGCCCGCCGAGGTCCGCGGCGATGGTGTCGAAGACGGGGGCGATGGAAGAGGCAACGCTTACGTCCAGGTCGTAGCCCCGCGCTGTGCCTCCATCGACCTCGAGCCCCTGGACGAAGGCGTCGACGTCCTCACGCTTGGCCGGAAGGTTCGTGACGGCAACGGTGGCGCCCGCCTGGGCCAGCGCGGCGCTGACGGCCCCGCCAATGCCCTGACTGCCGCCGGTGACGACGGCAACCAGGCCGTCGAGTCTGAAGGGCGTGGTAGCCATGGGAGGATTATAGGCGCTGCGTGCGCCCTGTCCTACAGGTAGGTGACCCCGGCCGGGAGGGAAGCGTGGCCGCCGCCGTAGTCCTTCTCCTTGGGGACCGGGTTACGGAGTTCGTCGCGAGTAACGTAGTTATAGGAGATCACGCCGATGACGGTCGATGCCACGATCGCGGCCAGCAGTCCGAGAATGATGAGCGAAAGGTAGACGAGGCGAGCGTTGCGTGGCGCGGCGCTGGCTAGGGACATGGGTGATCGGGCCTCCGGCGGAGCATCGGTATCGTATCTGACCGTCCTGCTAACGCTACTATAGGCGGCGGCGCGTCGCAAGGCGTTGAGGGTCATACGCGGCCGCAGGTTCCATGCAAGGGCGTATGATTACCATCTGCACGGGAAGCGATCGGAAGGGTATCGTTTGCAAGCAACCGTGCTCCGGGTGAAACGTGCCTCTCGATCCACTGACAACCGACCTCCACGCCCAGCGATTGATCGCCGGCGGCGTTCTGCTCGTCTCCTTGCTTGTAGCGTTCATCTTCTACTTCGTGACGCGGTTCGTCACCCGCAAGTACCTCACCGGGGTCAGCGGACGCACCTACCGCCTGGCGCACTCCATCATGCGCGCCACCTCCAGACCCGGGGCGCTCTTCCTCCTCATCCTGGGAGCAACGATCTCCCTGCTCCTCTGGCCGGACGCGGAACCCTGGCACAACCAAATCACGACCATAGGCGGGGCCGCCATCGTGATCGTCGGTGCGTTCGCCACGTCCAACGTCTTCATAGCCGTTGCGAACTGGTACAGCCTCACGGTCGCGATATCCACCAAGACCAACCTGGACGACCGGATACTCCCGGTGGCGAAGCGCGTGATCCCGCTCTCCGTCTACGCTATCGGCGGGCTCATCGTCCTGGACATGCTGGGGGGCAGCATCAGCCCGCTGCTGGGCGGTCTCGGCATCACCGGCCTGGCGGTTGCGCTGGCACTGCAGCCGACGCTCAGCAACTTTTTCGCGGGGACGAACATACTCTCGGAAGGAGTGTTCACGGAGGGGGACTACATCGAGTTGCAGGGCGGCCCCGCAGGTTACGTGCAGTCGGTGGGACTACGGAGCACGAGGATACGCACCTGGCTGAACAACGACGTCATCATTCCCAACTCCGTCCTGTCCAGTTCGATCATGGTGAACTACAGCCGCCCAGACCCGCGGATGAACGTCCTCGTTATGTGCGGGGTGAGTTACGACAGCGACCTGAGCCGCGTCAATGAGGTCGCATTGGAGGTCGCCCGCGAGACTATCGCTGCGAACGCCGAGGCTGAGAAGGAAGACCCGTGGTTCGGCTACGAGCGGTTCGGTGACTCCAACATCGACTTCTGGGTCTTCCTGCAAGCGAAGGACCGCGTAGGGTCGTTCATCGTCACGAACGACCTCATCAAGCGGCTGCACGCGCGCTTCCGGGAGGAAGGCATAGAGATCAACTACCCCGTGCGCAAGGTGATGTTCGACTCCCCTCCTCCACCCGGAGCGCCGCCTGGGCAGGCGGGTCCGTGAGCGGTCTGCCGGGCCTGCTCGCGCACCCGGACGAGGCGCTCGCGCTGCTGAGGCCCCGCCCCGCCTGCGTCTTCACCGACATTGACGGCCCCCTCTCTCCCATCGTCGCCGACCCTGCCGCCGCGACGGTGCCTGACTCGACGCGCGCTGCGCTGCGGGCGCTCGCAGAGCGCATTGCGGTGGTCGCGCTCACCGGACGGAGTGTTGCTGACGCCCGGAGGATCGTGGGCCTGGACACGCTGGTCTACTCTGGCAACCACGGCGCGGAGTGGTGGGAAGCCGGCATCGCAAGCGTAGAACCCGCGGTCGAACCCTACCTTCCACGGGTCCGGGAGATCGCTGAGGCGGTGGAGAGCGGTATCGGTACGCCGGGTATCCTGCTCGAGGAGAAGGGGGCCAGCCTCTCCGTGCACTACCGCAACACGAAGGTCCCCGGATCCGCGCGAAGGGATATCCTCGGCTTCCTGGACGAGCACGCCCGGGGCATGGCCATCCGGGAGGGAAAGATGGTGGTGGAGATCCGCGCCCCGGTCCCTCTCTCCAAGGGTGAGGCAGTGCGCTCTTTCATCCGGTGCAGGGGGCTGGCTTCGGCGCTCGTGCTCGGCGACGACCGGACGGACGCGGAGGCGTTCGCCGTCGTGCGGCAGATGCGTGAGGCCGGGGAGGTCCACGGACTGTGCGCCGGGGTTGCGACGGCAGACGCTCCGGCGGAGCTGCTCGAAGTGGCGGACTATGCGCTGGCGGACACGGAAACGGTCGGAGCGTTCCTTGCCTTGATGACCTCCGAGTTGTAGAACAAACAGAGAGCTATGAGTATGATTGCCGTACCGGCTATGTTCACGAGATACCTCTGCTTACTGCTCCTCCTCCTTGCCGTTCTGGCTGGGTGCTCGCAGGAAGAGGAGCCGGATACCACTGCAACTGCGGATGGTGTCGCTTCAGCTACCGCAACCGCGCAGGCGAGGCAGGAGCGCGAAGACATAGAGGCCACGATAACCGCCGCGGCCCCGACTCCGCGTCCCTCGCCGACGCCCTCTGCAACACCTACTCCGAAGCCCATTCCCACGGTCGTGCCCACCCCCACTATCGTTGAGATAGCAACCGCAACGCCCGTGCCCAGACCCACCGCCACCAACACGCCTCAACCAACTTTCACCCCCACGCCGCGGCCACTGGTCACCCCGGACCCCGACAAGCCGCACACAGTCCTGCTGGCGAAGATCCTCAACGAGAGGAACCGGCTGCTGGACGAGATGCCGGACTTCTCAGGCCAGCCTTCCACTGAGGAAGTGAACGCCTGGAGCGGGGCTTTCCTCGACTGGTTGGAGGCGCAGCAAGGCTACTGTGGGATCGTGCAGAACTACGAACTCGAGCGGGACAAGTGCAACCAGATGGACATGGACCGCCTGACGATGCAGAACGCCCTGTCAGGCTGGCAGCAGCGTTCATCGTAGCAACGCCGTCGCCCTGCGCTACAGGCTCAGCACGCTCTCCGCGAACAGGTTCTCTACCCTCGGCTTCTCCGTGATGAGCTGCTGCTCGAACAGAAAGTCGATGACGGTCGTGAGCATGGGCCGGTTGGCCTCCACCCCGTAGGCGAACGGGTCGCCGTCCAGCAGCTTTCGGGTCTGCGCCATGTACTCCCTGCCGAACACCATGAAGGAGGGGATGCGCTCACTGAGCGTCTCCTCCGCGCGCCGCTTCGCTCGCACGAAAGCGTCGTACAGGTTGAACGCCGCCCACGGGTACTGGTCGTAGGTGGACCTCCGTATGGTGTACATCTGGGTCGCCGGGATGAAGCCGTACTTCTCGTAGAAACGTGAGCCTTCTTCGATGAGGCTGGGGAAGAGGGGCTTCACCTTGCTCCAGTCGCCGCTCCCCCGGATGCGGGACGATCGGTCTATCACGTTGCCCTGGGACCCTGCGCCCGCCCCCATGCCGGACACGGCGTCGATCTGGTTGCTCACGATCATGGAGGCGAGGCTCTCCGTCTCCGGGATGCGCGCGAACGAGATGCCCTCCGGAGGCTCGAAGCCCGTGACGCCGCCGTGGCTGAACTCCTCGCTCCTCTCCATGAACCAGTGGATGTCGTACTGGGACACGCCGAAGTCGTGTTCGAGCACGCCCCGCAGCCACACAGACGCGGTCATCTGGTATTCCGGGACCCCGACGCGCTTGCCCTTCAGGTCGGCCGGGACGCTGATGCCGGCGTCCGCGTGATGCCGGAGCTCGGCGTGCATGAAGCGCCGCGACGCGAACACCGGCAGCGCCACCGCGTCGTACCCCCTGCTCCTCGCGATGATGTACGACGCCACGGACAGGGACGAAACGTCGAACTCGTTGAAGGTGAGCTGGCGCCAGTACCCGGTCGAACCGTCGGCGCGCGTCGCCGCGAGCTCTATCCCCTCCGGCTTTACGTCCCCTTCGAACAGCGGGTTGACGATGTCCGCGGGGCTGCCGATCAGGCTCATCTGTATGTCCGGCATGGAAGCGCCTCCTCTCTGCGGTTCAAACGCTCCGTCGCTAGTGAGCGAGGTCCGGCGGCACCGGCACCTGGTGCGACAACACAACTTCCCGTCTTTCGCGGGCCGATTGCATGAGCCCCAGCTGGACCTCCAGCGTGGCCATGCCCCAACGCCCGTCGTGGAAGATCGGTTCGCCCAGAACGATGCCGTTGTACGCTTCGGCGACCGTCGGGTCGCCGCCGCCCTGCTGCACGATGATCGGCTCCTCCCGGAGGCCGTCGTCGTTGTAGACGTAGATGCCGTTCGGTGACTGCCGCAGCAGTCCTCGCTCGCAGGTCACGAGAAGCAACCCGAGGTCGCCCTGGAAGTGCTGCCGGGGAGGTCCTGACCGTGCCCCGCCTTCCAGCGCAGGGCGTTGCCCCTGCATGCTCGCCAGTCGCATCTCGTCTTTTGCCTGGGCCTGGTCCCAAGTGCCGGTGTTGATGCCTTTCCTGGTTCTGGCGCGGTCAGCCGCGCGTTCGCCGGCTTCCATCTCCCACGGCAGCAGCTCAGCCGCGAGGAAATAGCCGTACGCGTTGTAGACGATGGTCGCAGGCTTCCCGTCCTCGAATTCCAGGTAGGCCGAGTAGTACCCCGGCGCGCCCATGCGGCCCTCCATCCACGTGCCCGTCGTGCCGCGCACGCTCCGGACGAGACCCCCGCCCAGGAATCGCAGCGAGTCGATCTGGTGCGGGGCTTGCCTGAACGCGACGCCGCCGCCACGCTCCACGTCGACCTCCTCCGGCATACGCGGGCGCAGCATCCACTCCGAGAACGACATCACGTTCAGCGCCTTGATCGCGCCCACCTCGCCGGAGCGGACCACGCGCCACATCGTCTGAACGGGCGGGTCGAACGCGCGCGTATGCCCGGAGAGCAGTTTGACGCCGTGCTTCTCAGCCGCGTCGACCATGAGCGACGCTTCCTCCAGCGACAGGGCCATCGGCTTCTCGACGACTACGTGCTTGCCGTGCTCGGCGGCGAGCACCGTGTGCGGGCAGTGGAAGTGGTTCGGCGTCGCGATCCACACCGCGTCGACATCGGGGTCCTCGCACAGCTCCTCGACGCTCTCATACGCCTTGCCCCCGAAGTCGCGCATGAAGGCCTCGCGGGCTTCCGGCCGCAAGTCGGCCGCAGCTACGACCTTTGCGTTGGGCTCGTTGCGCATCATGTGCAGCACACCGCCGCCCGCATTGCCTATACCGATGACGCCGAAACGCAGCGCCGACTGTCCGTTCGAGGAAGGGTCGGGCGTGGTCAAGATGGCGCCTCCTTTCGTTCACGGGCCTTACCGCACAACGGCGGGGCCGTCCGGCGGAGCAGGCACAGGTTAGGCTGCGGAGCGCTCGTTCACAACCACGGCTCCCACCGGAGGCTGCGGCGGCTCAGTTGTCGAGGGAGTTGAGGTCGAGGAGCTGACGGCGCAGCCAGTCAGTTATGTCCTCGCGCTCGATGCCCGTCCGCAGCACGTCGGCCCTGCGCTTGCGCTCCTCCGGGGACATGGAGAGCGCCTCTTCCAGCGCGCGGGCCAGGCCTTCGATGTCAGCGGGAGCGACGGGCAACGCGCCGACGCGAAGCTGCTCGTACGCGCCCGCGGACTCCGAGAGGATGAGGACGCCATCCTTGCGATTGACGATGGGGCCTTCCTTGGCAACCAGATTCATGCCGTCTATCACCGCGTTGACGAGCAGCACGTCGTACAGGCGCATGCCCGCCATGGCCTGTGTGTAGTTGTTCTCGTAAAAGACCTGGATGGGCGTCCAGTCGTCCCTGCCGAACCGCTCGTTGATCCGCCTGATGATGGCGTCCACTTCCTCCGTGTAGCGCTGGTACTGGCGGATGTGCGTGCGGGAGGGTACGAGGAACGCGAGGAAGCGCACCTGGCCCCGCAGGTCGGGGCGTCTGTCCAGCAACGTCTCATAAGCCGCGAAGCCGCGGACGATATTCTTGCTGGGCTCGGCACGGTCGACGCGGACGATGGTCTGCTTCCCGAGGAGCGGCGTCAGCCGCTGCTCGTACTCGTCTGCGCGAGCGGAGTTGGCGATCTCGCGCACCTCGTCCACGTCTATGGAGATGGGGTAGCAGCGGGCGAGCGTGGTGCGTCCCCGGTAGTGTATGCAGGACTGCCCGTAGTCCACGACGGCGTCTTCGAGGAACGCGTCGCAACTGCCCAGGAAGGAGCGCACGTCGCGCGGCGCCTGGAAGCCGACGATGTCGGCCTGGCAGAGGCTGTCGCAGATGGCCGTGCGGATCATTGCGGGGAGAAGCTCCCAGTAGCTTGCCGTTGGCCACGGGATGTGAACGAACTCGTGAATGCGGGCGTGGGGCAGCTGCTCCCGCACCATGCCGGGCACCAGGTAGAGCTGGTAGTCGTGCACCATCACCAGCGGGCGGGCGTCGGTCTGGGCCGCTTCCTCCACTACGGCGTCGGCGAACTCCCGGTTGACGTGGACGTAGCCGTGCTCCCATGCGTCGTACACCGCGGCGTCCACGCGCGGCGTGTACGGAGAGCTCCACATGTAGTGCTGGATGAACCAGAGGAGCGGGTTGCAGATGATGTTGTAGTGCTTGTGGTACGCGCGGCGCGGTGTATTGACGAACCGCACGGAGACGCGCTGGCCCGGCAGCGGAGAGGGCACCGCCCTGCCCTCGTTCGCGCGTGCCGCGCGGCGGTCGCCGTCGCTCATGGCGGAGGCGATCCAGGTGAAGTCGACGTGGTTCGTGAGGCCGCTGAGCGCGGTGACCACGCCGCCGCTGCCCCGTCGCGCCTGCAGCTCCCCTCCGGGTGCGGCGTGGTACTCCATGGGGCCGCGGTTGGAGACCAGGATGAGGCGCTGGTCCTTGAGGAGATCGTCGACGAGGGTCTTGAGCGAGTTGTGGGCGTCCGTGGGGGTCTGCACCGGTGCCTCCTCCGCGCTCCACACGCGCCCGAATCACCGCCAGTTGCGCCGATGACTGCTGGAGGAAGGCGCACACGCCTCGCGGTCCGGGCGCACGCTCCGATGCAGAGGCGTCGTCCGGGCACGAGGACGCTACCATACGGTCGGAGGAGGGTCAAACGCGGGCGCGGCTGCGACGTACTCGCTTTGACGCTCAGCTCTCACGAGTGATACGATTTTATGAGTGTGCAAGATGCGCTCCCACGCCGTACAAGGCAAGCCGAACGGGGATAGCGCGCGCGGAGTAGGCGAACCGCCGCGCGCGTGATGCATCGCACGCAGGAGGTTGCCACATGGTGCACGTCGCCGCTCTTCGCTGTAAGGAATGCTCCCGGGAATACCCCGTCGGCGCTTTCAACGTCTGTGACTTCTGC
This sequence comes from Chloroflexota bacterium, assembly GCA_026713505.1. Taxonomy (GTDB): domain Bacteria; phylum Chloroflexota; class Dehalococcoidia; order Lucifugimonadales; family Australimonadaceae; genus Bin16. Next base: position 18,616 of record JAPOOH010000278.1, read on the forward strand.
TTCGGGCCGCTCGAAGTCGTCTACGACATGGAAGCCATCGGCGACATCGCCAGCAGGGAACGCATCATGTCCGGCCCGTACAGCCTCTGGCGCTATGCGGACTTTCTCCCGGCCGAGTACAACCCGCTCGTGGACATCAACGCGGGCTTCACTCCACTCATCCGCTCTCGCGGTCTTGCGGAGCGCCTCGGCCTCGAGGAACTGTGGATCAAGAACGACAGCGTCAACCCGTCGTACTCGTTCAAGGACCGGGTCGTTGCCGTCGCCACCGCCAAGGCACTGGAGCTCGGCTTCGAGACGCTCGCCTGCGCCTCCACCGGCAACCTCGCCTGTTCGGTGGCCGCTCACGCGGCGCGGGCCGGAATGACGGCATACGTCTTCATCCCGTCCGACCTCGAGGCAGGCAAGGTGCTCGGCGCCGCCATCTACAACCCCACCATGATCGCGGTCAACGGCAGCTACGACGACGTCAACCGCCTCTGCAGCGAGTTGGCAGACCAGTACCAGTGGGCATTCGTGAACATCAACGTCCGTCCCTTCTATGCCGACGGCAGCAAGACGCTCGGCTACGAGGTCGCGGAGCAGCTGGGCTGGCGCGCCCCCGCGCACGCCATCGCGCCGTCGGCATCGGGCGCGATGTTCACCAAGATCTACCAGGGGCTGAAGGAGTTCGAGCAGACCGGCATCATCGACAATGTGGAGACGCGGATGCACTGCGCACAGGCGCGCGGATGCTCGCCCATCGCCACCGCCTATGAGGAAGGGCGCTTCGTGATCCGCCCCGTCAAGCCGGCCACCATCGCCAAGTCGCTCGGCATCGGCAACCCGGCGGACGGCTACTACGCGCTCAAGACGATAGAGGCGTCCGGCGGCTCCGCGGTCATCGCGGAGGAGCACGAAGTGGCGGAGGGCATCAAGCTGCTCGCGCAGACGGAGGGCATCTTCACGGAGGGCGCCGGCGGCGTCGCCATCGCGGGACTGAAGCGCCTCGTGGAACGCGGCGAGATCCAGCCGGACGAGCCGACCGTCGTCTACATCACCGGCAACGGGCTCAAGACTACCGAGATCGTGAGCGACGTGGTGCACCCCATCCTCATCGAGGGCACGGTCTCCGCATTCGAGCAGCACGTGGGAGTGAAAGCCTGAACGCGATGGCGACAACGATGCAACGGGTGCGCTTCACATTCCTTGACCATATGATCAAGCAGCCCGTCATCTACCGGATGGGACACGACTTCAACGTGGTCACGAACATCCGCCGCGCCGACGTGCAGGAAGGCGTGGGGTGGGTGATCCTCGAGGTCGAGGGAGAGTTGGAAGAGATCGAGCGCAGCCTGGAATGGGTCCGCTCGCTTGGCGTCAGGGTCGACCCTGCGCTGGGAGACCTGATAGAACCGTAACCGCGGAGGAACGAGAGCAGAATGAGCGTAACCGTGCGTATACCCGGCCCGCTGCGGCGGATCACCGACGGAGTCGACAAGACAGCCGTTACCGCCGAAACCCTTGGCGGCGTCATCGCAGAGTTGGAAGCGCAGTACCCCGGCATCCAGGAGCGCATCCTGGACGAGAACGGCGCGCTGCGCTACTTCGTCAACCTCTACCTGAACAACGAGGACGTGCGCTTCCTGGAAGGATTGAGCACTCCTGTAAAGGCCGGCGACGAGGTCAGCATCGTCCCTGCGGTCGCGGGAGGATAGGTCCCGATGCGCAGCCCGAGGAACAAGGACGAGTACTCCGAGCGGGAACTCGCCGAGATCGAAGAACTGAACAGCCTTACGGAGGAGCACCGCTCCTTCTTCCAGAGCCCGTGGTGGCAGCGCGTCGCCATCGGATTCTCGATCCTCATCGTCCTCTCGCTGCTGCTGCCCCTCTTCGTCTCATGCAACGGTGGCTCGGAACCGGCGGCGGGCAGCACCACCCCCAAGCCGGACTTCGAACTCGCCGACGCGCACGGCGGTCTGGTCAGCCTCTCCGACACCCTGGATAAGAATGACGCCGTTGTCCTCGTCTTTTATCGGGGCAACTTCTGAGGGATCTGCATCAACCAACTCGGCGAGTTGGAACTGGCCTACGAAGAGATGCGAGCCCTCGGCGCTGAACTGATCGCCCTGAGCACGGACGACATACCCCGCGCCCAGAACATGCAGCAGCGCACCAGCGCAAGCTACCCCGTGCTGGCTGACCCGGACCAAGCAGTCGCCCGGGCGTACGGCGTGTTCGACCTGCTCGGCGACGGCGTGGCCGCCCCCGCAACCATCATCATGACCTCGGACCGGGTCGTCATCGAGCACGTCGGCCAGGACATCAGCGACCGGCCCTCCCCCGCCGCCATCCTCCACGAGCTTCGCCAGCTCAAGGCCGGGAGCTAGACTCGGCGCAGCGAGCCAGGCGACCTACGCCCCCAACTCCCGCACGACGCTGGCGACGCGCTCCGGCGCGATTCCCCGGTGCGAGCGCGACGAGCCAACGCCGTCCAGCAGCACCCAGGAGATCTGCCCCGCCGTCGTCTTCTTGTCGCGACTCATCGCTTCCAGGATGGCCTCCGGCTCAACGCCCATGTACGCGGACGGCAGCCCGAACCGGGCGATGAGCGACGCCTGCCGCTCCACCAGTTCCGGCGGCGTCACGCCCTCCAGCATTCCGAGCCGGGCCGCTCCCGTCATGCCGATGGCGACCGCCTCGCCGTGCAGGTACGCGTCGTAGCCCGCTGCCGCTTCGAGGCCGTGTCCTATCGTGTGGCCATAGTTCAACAACTGCCGCAGCCCGCTCGTCTCGCGTTCGTCGGCGCTCACCACACGAGCCTTCACCGCCGCGTTCCAGGCAACCGCGCGCGTCGTCAGCTCCGGATCGAGCGACTGCAATGCGTCGGCGTGCTCCTCGTACAGGTCTACCAGCCCCGCTTCCAGCGCAAGGCC
>JAPOOH010000600.1 GCA_026713505.1 Chloroflexota bacterium
CAAAGTAGTCTTCAATGGTGTAAATCTGAATCGTCGGCACATTCATGAACCGCCCCGCGCTGGCGGCCGCATTGCGCATGTTGGTCGTCACCCGCTCCTCAAAACAAGTGAACACGCCTATGTCAGCTCCCGCCTGCTGACGGGCACCATTGAATGCCTGTACATCGCCAGGAGCTGTCTTGCCACCCTTCACCTGCGAAACGATATCGATGAACTGCCCCTTCTTGATCGGAATACGACCGCGACCATCGATGCCTTTGTCGCTCCGCTGCTTCTTGTTTGCCTCCATGCCATCCACTAATGAAGCGGCCCATCTTTCGAATCGGAACTTGTCGAGATCGGCAAGGGTCCTTGCATCATCATGCGTCTTGGGCATACCGATGAACTGAACGTCATCCCACAAGCTATCGAAATGGCTTCGTAAGCGTTCTTCTATTATCTTGCACGCGTTGACACATATATCGATACCCACCCACCGCCTACTTAAAATCTGAGCAGCATGTATTGTTGTACCACAGCCGCAAAACGGATCGAGGATAACATCATCTTCATTGGAGCTTGATCGGATTATTCGCTCCAGCAACTCAACCGGCTTTTGCGTTTCGTAGCCGAGACGTTCCTTCGATTGATTATGTATCGGACGTATGTCGGCCCAAACATCCTGTACTGGGACACCAGGGGCGTCTTCCAACAGTCGTTTACCCTGGGGCACACCGTCTGACTTTCGTGGCCAATGCACTAAACCTACGCGATCCAAACTATCGAGACGCTCTATTAGCGGATATCTAGCCAAATCATCGCCAGTTAGTTCAGTGTATTTTTCGTAGAAATACGACGGCGGCTGCCAATGCCTCCCACGATTTGTAGGGTTATGGTGTCTCCACGCGAGACCTGAATCGCCGTCCCTCACGCCCGGTCCGGTTAAGTCTGTTCTCCTCCAGCGACGCCCTTTTTCATCAATATGTGTGAAGAACTGGTCAATGTAATATTGATCGTAAGGCATGTAATTGACATTCCACGTGAATGACTTTCTGACCGAATAAAACAGTATTGTGTCGTGAACAGGACCGTATCTTTTTGCACCACTGTGTGCGCTAGTGCGTTTCCATATTATTTCGTTCTGGAAATTGTTGACTCCGAATATGCCATCCATAACGATCTTTAAGAAATGACTCATAGTCGGGTCGCAATGGAGATAGATTGACCCGGTCGATTTCAAGACGCGCCGACATTCTCGCAGCCGGTTTGCCATATAGGACAGATACGCCAATTGCGTTCCTTCTCCCAGCATACGACGCAAACCTTCAATTGTATCTGCTAAGTTCACATCGGCAGCTACTTGGTGAAAATCATCGACAGCTTCATGCCAGCGCCAAGTGTCGTCGAAGGCTACCCATTGGGCTCCGCCAATGAATGCGTTGTAGAGGCGTTTTGAGTTGAAGGGCGGGTCTAGATAAATCAGATCGATGGATTCGTCCGCGATGTCTTCCCGCATCACTTCCAGGCAATCGCCGAAATAGAGTCTATTGGCAGGGGTGGGAGACATGGTGTCGCCTCTATGAGAATCGATCCCGCCCAGAAGACCGCCTCACGCGCGGTTCATCCGGTTGTCCACCAGGTCGTCCACCACCGCCGGGTCGGCGAGGGTGGAGGTGTCGCCGAGCGC